>JAZOSI010000001.1:0-2897 GCA_045657065.1 Congzhengia sp.
TCTGAGAATCAAAGATCTTATAGTAGTCATCTAAAGGTCGCTCCAAAAGTCTTCCCTTTCCCGCGATAGAAAAACTTCCGCCTAATGCCAAAGCAATAGGAATTATAAATCTCAATGTGGAACCAGACTCATTGCAATTAAGAATTTGTTTGTCAATCTGTTTATCTTTACACACTCCTATAATTGCTGCAGTCGAGCCATTTATACGTATTTTTGCACCTAATTGTTCAATCACTGAAAGTGTTGCAGATATATCTTCACTATATGCTAAATTTGAAATAACTGACTCCCCGCAAGACAAGCCTGCACACAAAATAGCACGATGCGCCGCACTTTTTGATGGCGGCGCACATACTTTACCGTTTAGCTTTCGGGGAGTAATTCTGACTGTTTTATACATAGAATCACCAATTATCTTAAGTTTACGTTGAATTTCTCTGAAAGTTCTTTTAAGATACTTTCAATAACAGGATTTATATCTTCGTCTGTTAATGTTTTGTTTTCATCACGAAAAACAACAGAATATGCCATTGATTTTTTGTTTTCAGGAATCTGATTTCCTTTATAAACATCAAACAATGTCAAAGATTCAAAGATATTTCCGGATTTCTTCTTGATGATGTTTTCAATCTGAGCCGCTAAAACTTCATCATCAGCAATCAAAGCCAAATCTCTTTGTGATGCAGGATATTTAGGAAGTTTTTTGTATGTTTTTTCTGTTTTTGCAAGTCTTAATAAATCTTCAAAATCGATTTCTGCAACATAAACTTCTGAAGAAATTCCATAGTTTTCTGCAACTGCAGGATGAATCTGTCCAAGTGTACCGATTACTTTTCCGCCTGCAACAAGGTTTGCACATCTTCCGGGATGGAATGTAAAATTGTTTTTCTCGGGTTCAAAGGAACGCTTATAAATGCCTAAATCATCAAGCATAACTTCTGCTATACCCTTTAAATCAAAGTAATCACAACCGCCAAACATACCGAGTGTCACTACTCTTCTTTCTTCAGGTAAATCTTCACCTTCAACGGGTGTGTAGATTTTTCCAAGTTCAAAGAGTCTTACATTTTCAGCTTTGAAGTTTTCATTTCTTGCTAAAACTTCCATCATTGATGCGATTGCAGTTGTTCTCATTATTGAGTTTTCTACGCCTAAAGGATTTGTGATTACTACTGCATTTCGTTTATCGCTATCAGCAGGCATATTAAGTCTATCGAATATGTTGGGATTTGTGAAACTAAACACTAATGTTTCATAAAGACCACAACCTACGAGTGTATTCTTTACTCTATCTTCTATCTGCTGAGAATACGTCTTGATACCAACTGTTGTATCTCCATCCATCAATGTTGAAGGGATTTTGTCGTAACCGTACATACGAACTACTTCTTCTGCGATATCATTAAAGCACAGCACATCTGGACGGTATGTGGGAACAATGATTTCGTCGCTGTTTATTTTAAATCCAAGGGCTGTTAAGGTTTCTACCATTACATCTGCAGGGACTGAAAAACCGATAAATTCATTAATTCTTTCGGGTTCAAATTTGATTTTTATTTCTTCAGGTTTTGTTCCGTAAACATCTATAACACCGTCAACAACCTCACCGCAACCGAGTTCTTCTACGAGTTCGCAAGCGCGCATAACTGCAGGAAGTGTATTTTCTGTATCAAGACCTTTTTCATATCTTGATGAGCTTTCTGTACGAAGACCAAGTTTCTTCGCTGTAATACGAACAGATGAACCTAAGAAAGTAGCAGATTCAAATAATACTGTTTTTGTATCTTCTCTTACTTCAGAATTTTCGCCGCCCATTACACCGGCAACTGCAACAGGTTTTTTACCGTCACAGATCATAAGCATCGAGCTATCGAGTGTATGTTCTGCTCCATCTAATGTTGTCATTGTCTCATTGTCGCGAGCACATCTTACATTGATTTCTCCACCTTCAATGAATGACATATCAAATGAATGCATAGGCTGACCATACTCTAAAAGAACATAGTTTGTTATGTCTATGATATTGTTAATAGAACGAATACCGCATGACTGGAGTCTTTTAACCATCCATGCAGGAGAAGGTCCGATCTTAACATTTTTAACCATTTTCGCTGTGTAACGCTTACAGAGTTTTGGTTCTTCAACGTTGATTTTAATGTAATTGTTAATGTCATCGCCGGAACCTTTTACAACGGGTTCATGAACATTAAAAGGTCTGTTGAATGTAACTGCTGTTTCACGAGCAAGACCAATTACACTAAAGCAATCGGGACGGTTTGATGTAATTTCAAACTCAACAACAGGGTTATCAAGACCAAAAACTTCTTTAATGTCTTTTCCTAAAGGAAGTCCGTCCTCTAAAATAAGAATTCCGTATTCTGCATCAGGAAAATCTTCCTGTGTCATACCAATTTCTTTGTATGAGCAAAGCATACCGTTTGACTCTACTCCGCGGAGTTTGCCTTTTTTAATCTTTGTGCCGTCAGGAAGCAATGCACCATCTTTTGCAACAGGTACAGTCTGACCGGGTTTTACATTATCAGCACCTGTTACAATCTGCAGGGTTTCAGTACCTACATCAAGCATACAAACCTTGAGTTTATCTGCATCAGGATGCTTTTCTACGCTTAAAATTTTACCTGTTACAATGTTCTGTATTTTATCGCCAATATTTTCTATACCTTCTACTTTAGAACCTGACATTGTCAGGGCGTGATTATATTCTTCAGGTGTAATACCTGACATATCTGTATAATCAGAAAGCCAACTTAATGGTAATTTCATTTCTTTAACCTCTCTTCCTTAAATTAGAACTGCTTTAAGAATCTTACATCATTTTCGTACAAATGACGCATATCATCTATGTTCATTCTTCTCATTACAATACGTTCAAGACC
>JAZOSI010000002.1:0-2904 GCA_045657065.1 Congzhengia sp.
TACTGTTTTAATATTTTCGTACATACAAACAAACCTCCTACCGAATATTCATACTTTAAAATATTCGGCAGGGGGATCATTTATGAATTATTCTGCTTTTTCTTCTGTTGCTTCTTCTACGGGAGCTTCAACAACTTCTGCTTCGTCTAAAAGTTCTACATCTTTTTCTTTCTTTGCTTTTTTGCAGGGTGTAACAGATGCTACTGCCTCACGCTTGATTGTCATGGGGTGTTTAGATGTTCTGTCACCGATTTCGATGCAAACTTTGTCATCTTTAATCTTTAATACTTTACCGATGATACCGCCGATTGTAACTACGCTGTCACCGGGTTTTAAAGCGTCTAACATTGCTTTTGTTTCTTTTTCTTTTTTCTTCTGGGGTCTTATGAGCATAAAATAGAAGATTGCTATCATAATAACCAACCAGAGAATTGTGCCACCGAGGCCCTGTGCTCCTTGCATTTAAAAAATCCCCTTTCGGTTTTTAATATTGATGAGATAATTATACCCAAAAACTGTAATAATAGCAAGATGTTTTTCGAAAAATTTCACAATTTATTCAAATAAATATTGACATATTACCTAAATAATGATAGTATTTATATGTTGATAGAGGCGCGTCTTTGATCAGTAACCCAAAGGAGAAATCGGCTTTCTTTGAATTTGGGCAAAAGGGAAAGTCGCCGAAGGAATAAAGTTGCCGAGATTTTGTTCCTGGGGGTGCGGAAAATATCCGTACAACTGTCGCCTTTGGCGGAGTGCTACTGGCGGAGTGCTATTAATATTAAAATTTATATTTTTAATGTTAATTATGCCAAACTTCTATCATTTTTTTGGGAGTTTGGCTTTTAATTTGATTAAAACACACAGGAGGAATTGTGATGAAAAAATACAATATTGCCGTTGTCGGTGCAACCGGCATGGTAGGAAGAACATTTTTAAAAGTTTTGGAAGAAGTAAATCTTCCCGCAGAAAGCTACACACTTTATGCATCCAGCCGAAGTGCAGGTACCAAGCTTCCTTTTATGGGAACAGAATATGAAGTAAAGGAATTAACAGAAAATTCTTTTGACGGTATGGACATTGCGCTTTTCTCAGCAGGCGGTTCAACTTCTGAAAAGTTTGCGCCCATCGCTGCAGCAAAGGGATGTCTCGTTATTGACAACTCATCTGCTTGGCGTATGGACCCCAATGTTCCGTTGGTAGTTCCGGAAGTTAACCCCGAAGACATCAAAAAACACAATGGTATTATTGCTAACCCTAACTGTTCAACAATTCAGGCTATGGTAGCACTTCGCCCATTGCAGTTGAAATACGGTATCAAAAGAATAGTTTACTCTACATATCAGGCAGTTTCAGGTGCCGGCGTTGGCGGTTACAACGACTTAAAAGCAGGTATCAACGGTGAAGCTCCCAAAAAGTTCAATCACCCCATTTTCTCTAACTGCTTACCCCAGATTGATGTATTTCTTCCCAACGGTTACACCAAGGAAGAAATGAAAATGGTAAACGAAACAAGAAAAATCCTGGGCGATCCCGATATGAAAATCACAGCTACAACAGTTCGTGTACCTGTATTTGATTGCCACAGTGAATCAATCAATGTAGAACTTGAAAAGCCCTTCGATTTAGCTGAACTCCGTGCTTGCCTCGATGCTGCACCGGGTCTTATCGTTGAAGACGATATCGACAACTGCGTATATCCTATGGCTTGTACAGTTGTAGGCAAAAACGAAACATACGTTGGTCGTATCCGTCGTGACGAAAGCGTTGACAACGGCGTAAACCTCTGGGTTGTTGCTGACAACATCAGAAAAGGTGCCGCTACAAACGCAGTACAGATTGCACAGAAATTTATCGAAATGGAAGCAAACGGCGAAATCTAAGCCGTATTGAAAGGAAAGATTATTATGAGCAGAAAGACACTTTTTACAGGTGCTGCCACAGCGCTTATCACACCTTTTAACGAGGATGGTGTGAACTTCGAAGCCCTTGGTAATATCATTGACTTTCAGATAGAGAACAGTATCGACGCTTTAGTTATCTGCGGTACAACAGGTGAGGCTGCAACAATGCCTGACCGTGAGCATTTAAGCGTAATAGAATACGCAGTAAAGCGCGCTGCCGGTCGCGTTCCGATTATTGCAGGAACAGGCTCAAACGACACAGCACACTGTGTAGAATTAAGTAAAGAATCCGAGAATCTTGGTGCAGATGGTTTGCTTATCACCACACCTTATTACAACAAGTCAACCCAGAAAGGTTTGATTATGCATTATGATAAGGTTTTGGAAAAGACAAATCTCCCTATCATTCTTTACAATGTACCAGGCAGAACAGGTATGAGCTATGCGATTTCTACAATTAAGGAACTCGCAAAAGACGAAAGAATCGTAGGCGTAAAGGAAGCAAGCGGAAACATTGAGTACGCAACAGAATTGGCGAAAGAATGTCCTGAACTCGATATGTATTCAGGTAATGATGATATGGTTGTTCCGCTTATGTCTTTAGGCAGTAAGGGTGTAATTTCCGTTTTATCAAACGTAGCACCTAAGGAAACTCACGAAATGTGTGCTAAATGGTTTGCAGGTGATATCGAAGGTAGCCGTGCGTTACAGTTTAAATACTTAGAACTCATTAAGGCGCTCTTCTGCGAAGTAAACCCCATCCCCGTAAAAACTGCTATGAATATGATGGGATTTAATGCCGGAAGTTTAAGATTGCCTCTTTGCGAAATGGAAGATGCAAATTACGCTCGACTTGAAAAAGCAATGCGCGATTGCGGATTGATTCGATAGGTGATATAATGACAAAAATCATTTTAAGCGGTTGCCTTGGCCGTATGGGTAAGGCAATTACCGAAATAGTAAAAAATACAGATGATGCCGAAATCGTTTGCGGATT
>JAZOSI010000003.1:0-3003 GCA_045657065.1 Congzhengia sp.
AGAATACTACAGCCATCTCCACTCTCCATGGCCACGCGTTCCTGGGAATAGAGTTTTGGATATAAGTTAATAGTTTTTATATATCGTCGCATTTCTTTCGGAGTGCGGCTTTTTTGCGAGTTTGGGGCTGTCGCTAACAAGTGGAATTTGTATCACAAATTCAATGCTTGCTAAGACTTAATCCCATGCTTTTTTACTGCTTTTTCGGTTGGTTTGCTAAAGCATTTTTTCACTTCCTTTGCTTTAATTTTTTCATAAAAAAAGCACCTGATACAGCTAAAGCAACAAGTGTATGTAGTTTGAAATACATAGTGTTAGTATGATATAATGATTCTAACAAAAACATTATCACAAGTTGCAAATCGGTAGAAAAAGAATCTTCGTGACCGATGAGATGCAAAAAACGACCGAACAGATAGAAATTAACAATTCTTCCTTTTAATTTGTTATTATTGTACTGTAAGCTAAAAGGAGGACAACACAAATGCCAAAAATAAAGACAATAGAACTTGTCAAGCGGTATAAAAATCTAACTGCTGTTGATAAACTCAATTTAGAAATTTATCAGGGCGAATTGTTTTCTTTGTTAGGTGTTAACGGTGCAGGAAAAACTACAACAATAAAGATGTTGACCTGCATAACAAAACCTACGGATGGCGATGCTTTAGTAGGTGGATACAGCGTAATTAAGGAACCTGAAAGGGTAAAGCAGTTAATTGGGGTATCTCCGCAAGAAACCGCAGTAGCACCAAATCTTTCCGTTAAAGAAAATTTTGAACTGATATGCGGTATTCATAGCTTTTCTAAAGAAAAAACGAAAACAAGAATCAAAGAACTTTCTGAACAATTCTCTTTAGGCTCTGTTTTAAACAGAAAAGCCGGCAAGTTATCCGGTGGTTATAAGCGTCGTGTCAGTATTGCTATGGCTCTTATCAGTGAACCTGAAATTCTGTTTTTGGATGAACCTACCCTTGGCTTGGATGTTATTGCAAGACACGAGCTTTGGGATGAGATTCGTTCTTTGAAAGGTAAATCGACCATTATCCTGACTACACATTATATGGAAGAAGCTGAGGCTCTTTCTGACCGAATAGGTATTATGAAAGACGGTAATATTCTTGTGGTGGGAACCATAGAAGAATTAAAAGAAAAAGCAGGAACAACTGATTTTGAATCAGCCTTCCTTTCTGTTGTGAAGGAGGGCGTGGTATGAGAATGTTGACTTTTGCCAAAAGAAACATAAAGGAGATTTTACGTGACCCTATCAATCTTGGTTTTGGTTTAGGGTTTCCCTTGATTTTACTGCTTCTTTTAAGTGCCATACAGGCAAATGTACCGGTGAATCTTTTTGAAATTGACACACTTACTCCGGGAATTACCGTGTTCGGTTTGTCTTTTATGACACTTTTTTCCGCAACGCTTGTGGCAAAAGACCGTGAAAGCGCTTTGCTGCAGAGATTATACACAACTCCGCTTACAGGCTTTGACTTTATACTTGGCTATATGCTGCCGCTTTTGCCTATTGCTGTCGGACAGACAGTTATATGCTATCTTTTTGCAATACCTTTGGGATTGTCTGTGAGCATAAATATTATCTGTGCCATAATCGGGATAATACCTATGGCAATATTCAACATTGCTTTGGGTCTTTTATGCGGTAGTATATTAGGTGTTAAGCAAGTTGGCGGTATTTGCGGTGCATTGCTTACCAACCTCTCCGCTTGGCTTTCAGGAGTGTGGTTTGATTTGAAGCTTGTGGGAGGCTTTTTTGAAAAATTAGCAGGAGCTTTGCCATTTTTTCACGCAGTAGAAATGGAAAAAGCTTTGTTCAGCGGAAGCTATGAACTTACTTTTAGTCATATTCTTCCCATTTTTCTTTACAGTGTATTTATTACTGCGGCAAGCGTGTTCTGCTTCCTCAAACAAATGAAAAAACAATAAGGATTTGAAGTGATGAAATACAAACTGATTATCGATAAAAATTCAGACGAAGAAATAATCGCAATAGTTCATACACCATCTTTTCTTACCGAGCAGATAGAAAATCTTGTATGCAGTTATTCGGGTACAGACAGCATTATGGGATACAGAGATGATAAGATGAGAAAATTGACATTTTCAGAAATAGAATGCATTACTGTTATTGAAAAGAAAGTAATTGCTATTGATACTAACTGCAACAACTATACACTCAAGGAAAGGCTCTATGAGTTGGAAAATATTTTGCCCTCTTATTTTATACGTATTAACAAATCCACCCTCGCAAACGAACACCGCATTCTGCAATTTGATGCGGTATTCAGTGGCGGTGTTGATGCTGTATTTCAATGTGGCTATCGTGATTATGTTTCAAGACGTTGTTTTTCACAGATAAGAAGGAGGTATGAAGGAATATGAAAAAGTTTGTTTCAGAATTCTTCCGACGAGGTTTAGTGGCCTGTGGCTTTGGACCAATAGTTTTAGCAATTGTATATATGATATTGCATCAGACAGCAAATGTTCAAACTCTGACTGTAAGTCAAGTTTGTATTGGCATCTTCTCGATAACCTTACTCAGCTTTATTGCAGGCGGTATGAATGCTGTTTATCAAATTGAACGATTGCCCTTGATGATTGCAATTCTTATTCATGGCGTTGTCTTATATGTCAGCTATTTAGTCACTTATATTCTCAATGATTGGCTTGAATGGGGCCTGACACCGATTTTAGTTTTTACCGGCATTTTTATTGTTGCTTACTTGGTGATTTGGGCAATTATTTATTCCATAATCAGAAGAAATACAAAGCAGCTCAATAAAATTCTTAAAGAAAAACAACAAGCAAGGGAGAATGTGTAGAATACTATGTTTGAAGCCGGTTTTACTTATACTTTGAGTAAATCCCTTATGAACATTCGTACCAATAACGAAAGAGTCACGTTTGTGGCTCTTTTGTTGTTTATGTAGAGAAGTTGTAAGGACTTGAACCTGCCCTCTTGCAACGCTTTTTATTTGTTATTTAGTC
>JAZOSI010000004.1:0-19828 GCA_045657065.1 Congzhengia sp.
CTGCAACTTGGCATGACCATAGAGGAAATAACCGAAATCACAGGTCTGACCAAAGATGAGATTGGCAACCTGTAGATTTTCCTATTGTAGAGACGTAGCGTGCTTCGTCTCTTCCTTTTTTTGTTCCTCCACAATTTTTCGCCACCTCAAATGTTAATTATCAATTGCACCTCTCAAACCGCAACAGTTTGTCTCTGTAATACTCATACCGCTCTTGCGATGCGGCAATCTCTGCCGGCAAGCCTTGCGTGAGGTCGCTCACCAATGCCTCGAACTTGTCGAGGATAGAGACAATGCGCTGCTGCTCGGCGAGGGATGGAATAGGGATTCTATAACCCATCACTTTACTATTTGATATTGATGGATAACCTGCTCCTTCTTGATTATTTTCAACATAACTACCAAAAGACGATGTTGTCAAACTAAAATACAAAAAACGAGGATTGATAATTGTTAGTTTAGCACGTAGCACACAAAACCCGGTACTACATATTTGATTATCATAAATATCAGGAATGAAACAAATCCTTTTTAGAGTTGGACGTGTTGTTCCAAAAATAACATCGTCTTTACAAACAATTTGCTGTGCTCTACTTGGAGCATTATCTTTGGTAATTTTTTGTGTTTCAGTAATAGAAGAAGTTTCCCTATCAACTGAAGACAAATCAATATACTGATATTCTTGCATAGGAGAAATTTCCTTCCACTTTATATTTTTGGTTTTTTCGCACACTTCCCCCAGCGTCATCCATTTCCACTCCTCACGGGCGTTGCCCGTTATCTTTTGCTTATCATCGGCTGAGCCGTAGGCGAAGTTGTTGGTAAGCAAAAGATTGCGATAATATTCATATTGCTCTTTCCTTGCTTGCAGCTCCGCTTGCAGCTCCGCTGTATATTCCGCGAAGCGGTCGAGAATTTTTACAATTTCTTCTTGGATAGGGAGAGGAGGGAGAGGGATTTCAAATTTTGCAATAGAACTTCCATGAACATGCGGAACTCCACTACCTTTTTTCGTCGCGTAAATTTTACTTTGTATGTTTTTCAAAAAATAAAACAAAAACTTTTCATGAAGCACATCAAAAGGATTAACAGAAAATGCATCCGAAACAAATATAGGAGTCTCCCAATATGAAACATACCCTGCGTAAGCTCCCGACCCCGCCACTACAATAGTCCTTCCAGTCCTATTGGCTATATTATGATAATATGCTGGTTTTTGTCCCCCTGCAAGAACTGGAATTTCCCCAGACACAGCATCTTTTGCTGTAATAGTCTGTCCTCTCTGAAATTCGCAGACTTCTCCCAACTTCCTATACTCCACCCCATTAGGGCAAAGTTCCTGTATTAGTTTATTTAGTTTGCTCATAATTAATCTTCCTTATTGGATTTCTTAATTCGTTTTACTGTATGTTTTATTTTCCCGATAAAGAAATTCAATTCTAAAGTCGATTCTGTTTCTGATGTTTCCAAATCAGGCATCACTATATCCGACAAAACTTTTCCAAAGTGTTGCATTTTGTCTGTTTGCTTCTGCAAATCTGTTTCTTTATGTAGTTCAACCAACTCTCGCTTGAGATTTCTTACTGCCGCAAATGTCTCAATTATGGCAAATGTAACATCTAATGCACTTTTACTTTTCAAGATAGTAGCAAGCATATACAACCCCTTTTCTGTAAAAACTTTTGTGGTTGTTCTGCTTTTAGACGAAACTTTTGTGGACGAAATTTTCGACCGCAAATATTTGTTTTCTTCCAATGAGAGTTCAAACATATAATCATTTGGAAACTTATTGGGATTATTTCTAACTGCTTCATTTACTCTTTTGGTCTCAACGTCATAAAGCGCAGCCACATCAGCATCTGCAATAACAGGTACATCTCTGATAATAACTATACTATTATTGACCTCTGTCAGCAATTTTTGACTAACAACCATTGACTGATTTGCTACTTCGTGATTTTTCATATTTCACCCTCCTTTTCTTTTTCTGCCATCTTCTTTGCGTTGTTCACCTCTTGTATCAGTTGCAATTTATATTGCGACCAGTTCAATTGTGAACGCAGTGCGTTCGCAATTGGGTACAACCTGTAAAATTGTCTGCAAAAAGACAACTGACGGGAAGAAAAACCGCTACCATATTCAGGCTCTAACCTCGATGCAAGGTTCTTTATCAGATATGTGCCATACTCCGCACGCTCTTTGCCCTGCTGCTCCTCTTCAAAGATGCGCCTGCCGATGTTCCAATACATCTGCACACGACAGAAATCCACACTGCGCACCGCCGTCTGACGCGCAGCGTTTATGATACCTCTCACGTCATCGACAAAGGTCTGTTTTATAATATCTTGACTGATGTTTTTGCTCATAAATCCTCCTCTTGCTCGTAATAATACGAATAGTCAATACCCTTCATAAAAATCTCGCGATCGTGTATCCTGTCGGTCATCGCGCCTCGCAATAATTCTCGAATAGCCGAACCATCGGTCGTACTCAAGCGCATAGCATGTAGATAGGCCGTCTTATCTATCTGACTCCAATCCACACATTGCTTAATGGACGATTTGAAAATCAAATCCAACCATAAGCGTGTACTTCTGCCGTTACCCTCCATAAACGGATGGGCTATATTCATTTCTACATATTTATCCACAATCTCATCGAAAGTAGTTTGCGGCATCTGCTCTATCTGCTCCAGATTATGGAGCAAGTACTCCGCACGACAAAAAAGAGTGCCATCTTTCGATATAGTCTTAGTGCGAATCTGCCCTGCAAAATCATACAAACCGCCAAACAGATAAGCATGAATCTGCTGCAAGGATTGAATGGTACCCGCCTGTATATTTTCTAAAATGCCACTCTCAAACAGTGTATATGCTTTCTTGCGGCTCTGACCATCAATAGAGTTATCAGAATAAGTAAACCAATCGAGAAAAGCAGTTGTATTCTTATTGGACAATGTTTTAACCACCTCTGAAATATCTTCTTGAGCAAAACAATCGGTTGCATAACGCTTGCCGTCAGCAGATATTAATTTCAGTTGTATACACTTTGAATACAACTCAGCATGTGTTTCTTTTTGTCGATTCTTGACTGTTCCCCAATAGACACGCGGACGAGGGCTATTGGTGATGGCTGCCACAATATCCACGATAGAGAAGTACCATTTGTTTTGCTCTTCGTTCCAAACGGCACGCACCTCTCGGTCGTTGTAGAATCGTATGGATTGTTTTATACTCATACCTGCTCCTCCAACTCCCTAATGATTTCATCTATCTCCGCGCGCAACTCATTCTCTCTCGCCACTATCTTACGGATACGCTCGTTGAGTTCCTTGATGTCGGTCTCTTGGCGTGTCTCCTTCGCCTCCACATAACTGCTGACAGAAAGATTATAATCATTCTCGGCTATAAGGGCATTATCCACCGATTTTGCAACGGCTTCTATATCCTCTTTCTTATCAAAGATATTTAAGATCTTATCTATATGCTCCTCTTCGAGGATGTTGTTGTTTGTCTCCTTCTTGAAGAAGTCCGCACCGGTTGCGTCTATAAACTGCGTCTTAGTATCTGCCTTGTGCTTTGACAACACAAGTATATTCACAGCGATGGACGTTCCATAGAAAAGATTGGGAGCCAAAGCTATAACGGTCTCCACAAAGTTGTTATCTACCAAGTACTTCCTGATTTTCTGCTCTGCTCCTCCGCGGTAGAAGATACCGGGGAAGCATACTATATCCGCCCTTCCCTTGCCTGAGAGATAGCTCAATGCGTGCAACACAAAAGCGAAGTCGGCTTTAGACTTAGGCGCCAACACTCCTGCCGGTGCAAAACGCTCGTCATTAATCAGTGTCGGGTCGTCAGAGCCTATCCAGCTTACGGAGTAAGGCGGATTGGAAACAATCGCATCAAAGGGTTTGTCATCACCAAACTGAGGTTTCATCAGGGTATTACCCAATGCTATATCAAACTTGTCATAATTGATATTATGCAAGAACATATTCATACGGGCAAGGTTGTATGTGGTGTGATTAATCTCCTGACCGAAGAAACCCTCTTCGATGATATGTTCGTCAAACTGTTTCTTCGCCTGCAGAAGCAACGAGCCGGAACCTGCCGCAGGGTCGTAAATCTTATTGATAGTACTCTGATTGTGTATAGCCAAACGAGCAATAAGCTTCGAGACGCACTGAGGGGTGAAGAACTCGCCACCGGACTTACCGGCATTTGCGGCATAGTTGTGAATCAGGAACTCGTAGGCATCGCCAAAGAGGTCTATGTGGTTGTCCTCGAAGTTGCCGAAGTTCAGCCCCTCCACGCCCTTTATGACCGCCGCCAGACGGCTGTTCTTGTCCTCCACAGTGTTTCCGAGCCGGGTGCTTGTGGTGTCAAAATCGGCAAACAGTCCTTTGATATCCTTTTCTGAGTCATAACCATTGGCAGAGGCTTCAATTGCTGTAAAAATAGTCTTTAGGTCTGTGTTCAGATTGGGGTTCTTGCTTGCGTTTTTTGCGACATTCACAAAAAGCTGACTTGGGTAGATGAAGTAGCCTTTTGTTTTGATTGCATCGTCCTTAATATCCGGAGTGATAACATCATCCGACATACTTGCATAATCAACCTCATCGTCTCCACCTTCGATGTAATTGGTGAAGTTTTCACTGATGAAGCGGTAGAACAATGTGCCAAGGACGAACTGTTTAAAGTCCCACCCGTCAACTGCGCCACGCACCTCGTTGGCGATTTTCCATATTTGAGCCTGCAATTGCGCTCTTTGTGTATTACTTATCATAAAAAAAACTTTCAGGTGGGTTATATAAATTCATTTCGATAAATAAAAGTTTATCAACCCACGATTTGTACTTTTTGATTATAAACGATGAATTTATAGAACTCACCTTAATGCTGTGGTAAAGTTACGTATTTTTTATTATTTTCGTCATAAATTCAGTTTCTTATGTTTTAAAATTATCCGCAAATGAAAATCGCAGTGATAGGATATAGTGGTTCAGGCAAATCGACGCTCAGCAGAAAGTTGGGCGAAAAATACGGCTTGCCGGTTCTGCATATAGACGCGGTAGAATTTAAGCCTAACTGGGTTATTCGAAGTCTGCCGGAAAAGCAGCGGATTGTTGCAGAGTTCCTTTCGCAAAACGACTCATGGGTCATCGACGGCAACTATGGCAAACTACATTTTTGGGAACGTATGGAGCAGGCGGACAAAATCATCATGCTGCGGTTCAGCAGACTGCAATCACTTTTGAGAGTCATAAGACGTTACCAAACGTACAAGGGCGAAAGCAGCCGCCCAGACATGGCTAAAGGATGCCCTGAAAAACTTGATTTTGAATTTATCTGGCGGGTGGTGTACGGCGGACGAAAAAAAGAGTTGCTCGACCGCTACAAAAAGGTCATAGACCTATATTCTCACAAAACTATTCACCTAAACACCCAAAAGCAAATTGACGCTTTCTGGAAAGAGGAGGAGCAAGGCTGTTCTCATCACTATATCTCTAAATGAAAAGAGCCTGTACTAAAATCCTTTTTTTTGATTTTTAACTTTTTGTTTACCTAAAATTAATTTATCTTTGCTGAGTAAACTAAAATTTACTGGCAATCTTTTTTGCCCAATAAACATTAAACAAAATATAACTAATATAAAAAACTGTTTTACTTTATGAAAAACAATTTTTGCGTAATCATGGCTGGCGGTGTAGGCAGTCGGTTCTGGCCTTTCAGCACTAACGAAAGACCTAAGCAGTTTCTTGATTTGTTTGGAACTGGACGCACTTTGCTGCAAATGACTTTTGACCGATTCAAAAGAATCATGCCGGTGGAAAATATTTACATAGCTTCTAACACTCTTTATAAAGACTTGATTCTTGAGCAGTTGCCAGAAATTACTGAAAATCAGGTGCTTCTTGAGCCTGCTCGACGCAACACGGCTCCGTGTATCTGCTATGCAGTGAACAAAATAATGGCTCTGAACGAAAACGCTAACATAGTGGTTTCGCCTTCTGACCACCTTATTTTGAAAGAAGACGAGTTTGTTGAAATTGTGAAGCGCGGACTTAATTTTACTGAAAATAATGATTGCCTTCTCACTCTTGGTATTAAACCAAGCCGCCCGGAAACAGGTTACGGTTATATCCAAGTGGACGGAAACGACGGCAAGAAAGATTTCTACAAAGTAAAGACTTTCACTGAAAAGCCTAATTTGGAACTTGCAAAGGTGTTCTTGGAAAGCGGCGAGTTTTTATGGAACTCAGGTATGTTCTTGTGGAACGGAAAAACTATTTCTGAGGCGTTCGACCTTTACGCAATAGAGATGTCTAATAAATTCAAGTCCGGAAAAGAATTTTACAATACAGACAAAGAGCAAGATTTCATAAACAACATCTATCAGTCTTGCACAAATCTCTCTATAGATTACGCAATCCTCGAAAAGGCTAAGAACGTGCACGTCATAGCTGCCGAATTTGGATGGTCCGACCTTGGCACATGGGGTTCTTTGTACGAACTTTCGAACAAGGACGAAAATAACAACGTTACACTGAAAGGAAAGTCTCTGCTTTACGAAAGCAAAAACAACATAATAGCTATTCCTGAAGGTAAACTTGCTGTTGTGCAGGGTCTTGACGATTATATCATAGCGCAGGCTGACAATGCTCTGCTTATCTGCCAGAAGTCTGAAGAGCAGAGAATCAGACAGTTTGTAAATGATACAAAAGTGAAGATAGGAGAGGAGTACATATAGTTTTAAAGTCCTTTAAAATAAAAAGCTGAGTGTTTTCAACACTCAGCTTTTTTTATCCTCATTACTTAAATATTTCTAAAATCCTAAAGCCGGAAATAAAATTTCTTCCTGCAATATAAAGAACAAAGCTCCGCCTAAATATCCCAACAAGGCAAGCAACGATATGTTTTTGAAATACCAGCCGAAACTTACCTTTTCAAGACCCATCACAACAACTCCCGCCGCAGAGCCTATTATGAGCATAGAGCCTCCAACACCTGCACAGTATGTAAGGAACAACCAGAATGTTCCGTCCTGAGTGTAAGGAATCATTTCAGCCGTAGCTCCAACTGCCGGAATTATGTCATACATACCCATCGCTCCTGCCACAAGAGGCACATTGTCAACAACAGAAGACAAAGCCCCGATTATTACGTTTATCACATATATATTGCCAACTTTTTCATCCAAGAACATAGAAAGGCTATCCAATATTCCGGCGCATTTCAAAGCGGATACACTCATCAATATTCCCATGAAGAAAAGGATAGTTACAAAGTCAACTCTTCCTAACACATTTGAAATACGCGCTTTGCATGACTCCGGAACATGAACCTTCTTGCAATACAATATTTCAGTGTATATCCACACAACACCAAGACCTAAAAGTATTCCTATAAAAGGAGGCAGATGAGTTATGGACTTGAATATAGGCACAAAAATCAAACTGCCTACACCAAGCGCGAATATAATTTTCTGCTCTTTTTTTGTTATTATTTCAGAGGCTTTTATATGATTGCTTGCCAAATTAGTTTCTTTAGAAACCCTCGATGTTATTTCTCCCTTCAACAGTCTGGAAACTATGAATACAGGAATCAAGGTTGATATTAACGAAGGTATTATCAAATTAGGTATAAGACCTCCTGTCGTAACGTTTCCGTTCACCCAAAGCATTATGGTTGTAACGTCTCCTATAGGCGAGAACGCTCCGCCGCTGTTAGCGGCTATTATTATGACCGAAGCGAAAAGCCATCTCTCTTTATAGTTGGAGATAAGCTTTCTGAGGAGCATAACCATAACTATTGAAGTTGTAAGGTTGTCCAGTATTGCAGACATTATAAATGTGATTCCGGACAAGATCCAAAGCAGTTTCTTTTTGTTTCTTGTGTTTATTCTGTCCGTTATTATAGAGAAACCTCCGTGAATATCTATAATCTCCACTATGGTCATGGCGCCCATAAGGAAGAACAGAATTTCGGCAACATCTCCTACAGACTCTATTATCTGAACTTTCGTCACAAAAGAAACTATTCCTTCTTCCTGACTTGCAAACGAACTTGCTTTTTTTGATAAATAATCTAAAAATTCTTCTGAATACGGAAGAATTTCAGGCGCATAAAATATGTACGCCGTCCATAGCGTTGAACAAAGTATCAACGCAGAAGCTGCTTTGTTTACTTTAAGCGGATGTTCCAAGGCGATTGCAGCATAACCTATGAGGAACATAGCCACCATTAATACGACCATAAAACTGTATTTTTAAAAATAAAAATCTATAAAAACAAACAAAAATAATAAAAAGGTTTTGAATAATAGTCTTTTGGTTTAATTAATTTTTTTATCAACTTAAAAACACTGTTGAAAAACATTGTTGAAAACTCTTTTTTAGGTATGGATAAATTCTAAAAAATAAATTTTTAAAATCCAGTTTTTTGTATAATGGAATCTACTTATGAACTTTCAAAATTTTTTGACCTATTTTTTTCTTTAATCATTCAACCTAATTTATAACACTTATCAATACTTTTGAATGCTTTTTATCATTAACTTTGCATTGTTGTTAATAATGTTGATAACTATAGTTTTTGACTTGTTTTCAGTATTTTACGAAAAGGGTTTCTTTTGATAAGTTGTTTCGTATTTCTTAATACTGAATTTTGCAAGAAAAAAATGAATTTTTTTTCAACCTTATTAACAGGCTATTATCATCATCATATAAGTTTATTTAAATTTAAAGATTATTTATATTTATAATAAAAAGTTGAAAAATGGAGAAAATGGATTTGATAAACGAAATAAACAGACTGAAGATTGAGAAGAACGCTGTGATCATGGCCCACTATTACCAAAGAAAGGAGATTCAGGATATTGCCGACTGCATCGGCGATAGCCTTGCTCTGGCTCAATGGGCTGCGAAGACTGATGCGGACATAATCGTGCTTTGCGGTGTGCACTTCATGGGAGAGACTGCGAAAATCCTCTCGCCAAACAAAAAGGTGCTGGTTCCGGACGTTGCGGCGGGATGCTCTTTGGCTGATAGTTGTAAGGCTGCAGAGTTTGCCGAGTTTATTAGGAAAAATCCGGGTCATAAGGTTATTTCTTATGTGAATACTACTGCTGAGGTGAAGGCTCTGACTGATGTTGTCGTGACTTCGACTAACGCAAGGCAGATTGTGGAGAGTTTTCCTGAAGATGAGAAAATAATTTTCGGACCTGACAGAAATCTCGGAAATTATATAAATAGCGTGACTGGCAGGAATATGTTGCTGTGGAACGGCGCTTGCCATGTGCATGAACAGTTTTCGGTAAGGAAAATTGAAAAGCTGAAGGAGGTTTATCCTGATGCTAAGGTGCTTGTGCATCCTGAGTGCAAGGGTAGTGTGGTGAGTCTTGCGGACAAGGTCGGCTCTACTGCGGCTCTGCTTAAATTTGCTGTGAATTCGGACAGCAATGTGTTTATTGTTGCTACCGAAAGCGGTATATTGCACGAAATGCAGAAACAGGCTCCGGAAAAGACTTTTATTCCTGCTCCTCCTGAAGATTCTTCTTGCGCGCTTAACGATTGCAATTATATGAAAATGAATACTTTAGAAAAGGTTTATAATGCTTTGAAGAACGAAACTCCGGAAATTATAATTGATAAGGAGCTTTCTGAAAAAGCTGTTAAGCCTATAGCGAGGATGCTTGAGATTAGTGAAAAACTTGGCCTTTAATTATTTTTTGACATGACTTTGGACGATTTGCAGACGCGCGTTGACGACTGGATCAGGGTGTACGGCGTGCGTTATTTCAGCGAGCTTACTAATACTGCTGTGCTGATGGAGGAGGTGGGAGAGCTTGCTCGTGTGATGGCAAGGAAGTATGGCGACCAATCTTGCAAGGAGAGCGACCTTAACAAGTCGCTCGAAGATGAGATGGCCGATGTGCTTTGGGTTCTCGTGTGCCTTGCTAATCAGACTGGCGTGAATCTTACCGAGGCTTTTGAAAATAATATTAGGAAAAAGACGGAAAGGGATTCTGAACGTCATATCAATAATATCAAACTTGTATAGATTTAAATTTTTTATAGAATGAACGATAAATTTCAAGAACTTTTTGAACAGTATGATTTTTCTTTGACCGACGCTAAGGTCAAGGCTGCTGTTGATAAGATTGTTTCTGATAACTTTGACAGAAATAACGAAAAGGCTGTTTATAGCAAGATTCTTAGTTTTATAGATGTAACTTCTTTGAATTCAACTGATTCTGCTGATAGCATAGTTGAATTTACTGAAAAGGTTAATAATTTTGACGACAATTTTGAAATATTGCCTCACCCGGCTGCTATATGTGTTTATCCTTCTATGGTTCCTGTTGTTCGTGACACTTTAAGTGAGGGCATAGAGATTGCGGCTGTGGCAGGTTTTCCTCATTCGCAGACTTTTCTCGAAGTTAAGGTTGCGGAGGTTGCAATGGCTGTGATGGAAGGCGCTACTGAAATTGATGTCGTTTTTCCGCTCGGAAAATTCCTTTCAGGTAATTATGAAGAGGTTTATGACGAGATTAAGGAGATTAAGGATGCTTGTCGTTCAGCTAAATTGAAGGTGATTTTGGAAACAGGCCTTTTAAAGACTTCTGAGGCTATTAAAAAGGCTTCTATAATATCTATGGTTGCAGGAGCAGATTTCATTAAAACATCGACGGGAAAAGTGGGTCAGGGGGCTTCTCTTGAGGCTGCTTATGTCATGTGCTCTGCGATTAAGGAATTTAACTCTAAAAATAAGGCTGAAGTTGGATTTAAGGCTGCCGGCGGAATTTCTGAAACTTCTGATGCCGTGAAGTATTATTCTGTTGTTGAGAGCGTGTTGGGCGAAAAGTGGCTCTCGCCTGAACTTTTCCGCATTGGCGCAAGCAGGCTCGTGAACAGTCTGCTGTCTTCTTTGGTCGGAGATGAGGTCAAATATTTTTGACGAATTTTTTTCATGGTTATAAAGAAAAATGACGGTTTTTTAAAGACCGTCATTTTTTTCTTTGTATGGTATGCTCGAGCGTCATTATCAGCGATTTTTTTATGTCGCTGTCTTCAAAAGTGTCGAGTATTTTTACCGCTTCGTTTTTAAATTCGTTCATTCGCTTTTCTGCGTATTCTATTCCTTTGTTGTTTATTGCGAACGATATTAGTTTGTCTATGTTTTCTTTACTGAAGTCTTTGTCTTTCAATATTTTAATATATTCGTCAGCATCTTCTGAATTTTTAAGTGCGTAGAGCAGAGGCAGCGTTATCTTGCCTTCGCGTATGTCGTTTCCGACAGGTTTTCCTATCTCTTTTTCTGATGAAATATAGTCGAAAATATCATCTTTTATTTGAAAGCATATTCCGTAAAGCTCGCCAAAAAGTCTCAGTTTTTCTATATTTTCGTCGCTCGCATTTACAGATATTGCTCCGGATTTTGTGCATGTTGAAAAAAGCATAGCCGTCTTTTTTCTTATCACTTGCAAATATTTTTCTTCGTCAACTATAATATTTTTTGTATTGCTTATCTGCAAAAGTTCTCCTTCAGAGAGTTCTTTTCCCAGATTTGTTATTTCGTTCAGTATTTTAAGATTCTGTGTTTTATTTGCTATTGACAAAGACTGCGAAAGTAAATAATCTCCTACGAGCACGCTAATTTTATTTTTCCAAATAGCGTTAACAGACTCTTTTCCGCGTCTTTCGTAAGTGTCGTCAACTATGTCGTCATGAACGAGGCTTGCGGTGTGCAGCAACTCCAGCGCTATTGCGCTGTTTATGGTCGCGTCATTTGTTTTGCCGCAAATTTTTCCTGCCAGAAAAGTCATGATAGGGCGTATCTGTTTTCCTTTGTTATCACGCAAATAACCGTTGACAACACTAAGAAGTTCATTTTCAGTCTGAAAAGCCTCTTCAAAATATTTGTCAAATAACTTAAATTCTTCTCTGATAGGATCTTTTATTTGCTCAATTGAAATCATCTTTTTATTTATTTTCAATCAGTCTAAATTTCCTACAAATATAGTGATTTATCGTAAATATTTAGTTTTACTTGATATTTTATTATTTCATAAATTTGGCTTTTATTTCTTGTTTGTTCTTTTTTGTCTAAAATATTAAGATTTTTGTTTTTGTAAAACGTTATTATGAAATCTCTTTTTCTTACTTTTGTTAATGCAATTTTATGTAACTTATAGCTTGTAATTTATGTAGGTTGCTTCGGTTTAAGAAATATTTGAAATTTTGTATATGAAAGAAAAAAAATTGTTTTTGATTGATGCTTATGCATTGATTTACAGGGCTTATTATGCACTTATAAAGAATCCGAGAATTAATTCAAAAGGTTTCAACACTTCGGCTATTTTAGGTTTTGTAAATATTCTTGAGGATATTCTTAAAAGTCAGTCGCCAACTCATATAGCGGTTTGTTTTGACCCTTCGGGTCCGACTTTCAGACATGAGGCTTACCCGCAGTACAAGGCTCAGAGGGAGGCTACTCCGGAAGATATAAGGGCTTCTGTTCCAATTCTTAAGGATTTGATTTCGGCTTACAATATACCAATTTTGGAGGTTAGCGGATTTGAGGCTGACGATGTTGTAGGAACTGTCTCGAAGATTGCCGAAAAAAATGATTTTACCGTTTTTATGCTGACTCCTGACAAGGATTACGCTCAGCTTGTTTCTGAAAATATTTTTATTTACCGTCCGAAGCATGGTGGCGGTTACGAAACTCTTGGCGTTGAGGGTGTGAAGGAGAAGTGGGGACTTTCGTCTCCGGAGCAGGTTATCGACCTGCTTGGTCTGATGGGAGACTCTTCTGACAATATTCCAGGTTGTCCGGGAGTGGGGGAGAAGACTGCTGCTAAATTGCTGGACGAATTTGGGTCTATCGATAATTTGTTAAAAAATACAGATTCTCTTAAAGGAGCTTTGAAAAAGAAAGTGGAGGAGAATGTGGAGCAAATTAAGTTTTCAAAATTTTTAGCAGAGATTCGTCAGGATGTTCCTATCGAGTTTAATGAAGATGAACTTTTGTTAAAATCTCCTGATTTAGAAAAATTGAAAAATATATTTACGGAACTTGAATTTAAGAATTTGCTTAAGAAATATTTTTCTGCTCCTAAAGTTGAAAAAAAATCACCTCTTCAACCGTCTCTCTTTGAAGAATATGTGGACGAGCAATCGGGCAAAATAAAATATTCAAATCTCAGCGACTTAAAATCGACTCCTCATACGTATCAACTTATTGATAATGAGGAAAAAATAACTGATTTTTTGGCTAAAATTTCATGTCAGAAATTTTTCTGTTTTGACACAGAAACTACAGGAATTGACTATTTTTCGTCAGATTTGGTAGGTTTTTCATTTAGTTGGAACGAAGGAGAGGCTTTTTATGTTCCTGTTCCTGAAAAACGTGAAGATGCTCAAATTTTAGTTAATCGTTTCAAATCTGTTTTTGAAGATGAGTCTATTTTTAAAATAGGACAGAATTTAAAATTTGATATTTTGATTCTTCGCAATTATGGCGTAGAAGTTAAAGGCAAAATGTTTGATACGATGATAGCTCATTATTTGATTCAGCCTGAACTTCGTCATGGTATGGATTATCTTGCAGAAATTTATCTGAATTATAAAACTATCACTTATGAAGAACTTTGCGGAAAAGGCAAAGAGTTGCGACCTATTCGTTCTGTTGAACTTTCTCGAATTTGTGACTATGCTGCTGAAGATGCAGACATAACTTTAAAGCTTAAAAATATTCTTGAAAAAGAGCTTAAAGAAAATAATCTTGAAAAATTATTTTACGAGATAGAGATGCCTTTGATGGAGGTTCTTGTGCAAATGGAATATGACGGAGTTTGTATCGATACAGATTCTTTAAAGCAATCTTCAGTTATTATATCCGAAAAACTTATAAAAATAGAAAATGACATATTTGCTCTTGCTGGTACTGAATTTAATATAAGTTCTCCGAAGCAGGTAGGCGAAATTATTTTCGAAAGATTAAAAATTAACGAAAAGGCTCGTAAGACAAAAACTGGACAGTATTCTACATCAGAAGAGGTGCTTGAGTCTCTTCGCGGAAAACATCCTATAATAGACAAAATACTTGAATTTAGAAGTTTGAAGAAATTGTTATCTTCTTATATAGAGGCTTTGCCTTCTTTGATAAATTCAAAGACAGGACGCATACACACTTCTTACAATCAGACTGTAACTGCTACAGGTCGTTTGAGTTCAAGTAATCCTAATTTGCAGAATATTCCAATTAGAGATGAACTTGGCAAGGAAATTCGTAAGGCTTTTGTAGCAAGTGAAGATTGTCTATTTTTCTCTGCCGACTATTCTCAGATAGAACTCAGAATAATGGCTCATCTTAGCAATGACGAAAATATGATAGAAGATTTTAAAGCAGGTTATGATATACATTCCGCAACAGCTTCTAAAATATATAAAGTTTCTATAGATGATGTTACAGAAGATATGAGACGTAAAGCCAAAACAGCTAACTTTGGAATAATATATGGAATTTCAGTTTTTGGTCTTGCAGAACGTTTAGGTATAACTCGCGGCGAAGCAAAAGAACTTATTGAAGGTTATTTTGAATCATACCCGTCTATTAAAAAATATATGGATAAATGTGTAGAAGATGCTAAGGCAAATGGTTATGTAGAAACTTTGCTAAATAGAAAAAGATTTTTGGCAGATATAAATTCTCAAAATAGTGTAGTAAGAGGCTTTGCCGAACGAAATGCAATCAATGCTCCTATACAAGGAACAGCTGCCGATATTATTAAAATAGCTATGGTAAATATTCATAGAAGGATTAAAAAACAAAATTTAAAATCTCAGATGATTTTGCAGGTGCATGACGAATTGAATTTTAATGTTTATAAAGATGAATTAGAAGTGATGAAAAATATAATAGTAGAAGAAATGGAATCTGCTTTTAAACTTTCAGTACCTCTTAAAGTTGATTATGGTATGGGCGAAAATTGGCTTATTGCTCATTAAAAAATATAAAGGGACGTAAATTTTACGTCCCTTTTTTGTTCCACGTGGAACGTTATTATACATCGAAATTTTCTTTTATGCTGTCCATAATTTTAAACAGTTCTTCTTTTGTTTCTGCTTTTAGCATAGCTATTTTTGTTTGTTTAAAATTATCTATACCTTTAAAGAGTGGGGAAGCGGCTATATGTCTTCTTGAGTGTGTTATGCCTCTTCGTTCATCAAGCCACTTTACATTATTTTCTACCTGTTGTTTTAAAATATTTAAATAAAATTCAAATGGCTTTTTATCTATTTTTTTACCTGTTTCAAGATAATATTTAATATCTTCAAATATCCATGGCTGACCTATACTTCCGCGTCCTATCATTACAGCATCTACACCATAAGTTTCAAAACACTCTTTTGCACGTTCTGGAGTAGTTACATCTCCGTTTCCTATTATCGGAATTTTTATTCTTGGATTAGCTTTCACTTCGCCTATAAGAGTCCAGTCTGCTTCTCCTGTGTACATTTGAGAACGGGTTCTTCCGTGTATTGCCAAAGCTTTAGCTCCGCAGTCTTGTATTTGTTCTGCTAAAGTTGTTATAATTTTACTGTTTTCATCCCATCCTAGACGAGTCTTTACAGTAACAGGTTTATTTACTGCTTTTACTACTGCCTTGACTATTTCTAATAATTTTGGAACATCTTTTAAAAGTCCTGCACCTCCGCCTTTACCAGCAACCTTTTTAACAGGACAGCCAAAATTTAAATCTATTATATCAGGATTAGCCTCTTCTGCACGTTTAGCTGCTTCGGCTATTGGTTCTGGTTCTCTGCCATATAATTGTATTACAACCGGACGTTCTTCTTCGTGTATAGTAAGTTTTTCTTTTGTTCTTTGTATATCTCTGATTAAAGCATCTGCAGAGATAAATTCTGAATATACCATATCTGCCCCGAAACCTTTACATAACAATCTAAAAGCAGGGTCAGTAACATCTTCCATTGGTGCTAAAAATAGAGGATATTTATTAAATTTTATATTATCTATTTGCATATTTTATAAGATATGTTCCACGTGGAACGTGTTGATATTTTATATAATTTATTTTGTTCCACGTGGAACGTTATGTTTTTATTGATTATTTGGTACTTCTGAAGCATCTACTAATTTATATAATTTATCAGAAGGTCTTATTTTGCAAGGAACTGCAATAGAAAATAATTCACCTCTTTCACATCTGTCAGCTTCTTTATAATCTACTTGCATATTTTCGGCTTTTAATTCTATTACTCCTGTTGTTGGTCCCATTATTAGTAATTCGTCTCCTTTGTTAACTCCGAATTTAGTTTCTACTAAAAATTCAGCAACTCCAAGTTTTGAAAAATATTTCATTCCTTTTCCTATATATACTTTTCTTTTTGTAGCTTCAGAACCGTAAGTAGAACTCCATTCTCCTAATCGTTGACCTAAATAATAACCATTCCAGAAACCTCTGTTGAAGACAGTCTTTAATCTTTCGTCCCAATTATTTATTTTTTCTTCGCTGAAAGTTCCGTCTATGTATGAATTAATCGCTTCGTTGTAACATTCTACAACTGTTTTAACGTATTCTGGTCCTCTTGCTCTTCCTTCTATTTTTAATACTCTTACTCCAGAATCTATTAGTTTATTTAAAAAATGGATAGTTTTTAAGTCTTTAGGCGACATTAAAAATTTATTGTCAACTTTTATTTCTATATCTCTTTCATCATCTATAAGTCTGTAACTGTGTCTGCATACCTGGTAGCATGCTCCTCTGTTTGCAGAAGCGTTTAGTTCGTGCAGGCTCATATAACACTTGCCGGAAATAGCCATGCATAAAGCTCCGTGACAGAACATTTCTATTTTTATCAATTCTCCTTTTGGACCTTTTATTTGCTCTTCGTTTATGGCTTTGTATATAGCTGCTACTTGATCCATATTGAGTTCGCGAGCCAAAACAACCACATCTGCAAATTGAGCGTAAAATTTTAAGGCTTCAACATTAGAAATGTTTAACTGGGTCGAAAGATGTACCTCTACACCTTGCTGAAAAGCGTAAAGCATGGCGGCTACGTCTGCCGCTATTATCGCTGATACCGCAACCTCTTTTGCAGTGTCTATGATTTCACGCATAAGAGCAAGGTCGTCGTTATACATTACCGTGTTTAATGTCAAATAACTTTTAACTCCGTTCTCTTTGCAAATTTTTACTATTTCACGCAAATCGTCCGTTGTGAAATTACTTGCTGAACGTGAACGCATATTCAGTTTTTCTATACCGAAATAGACTGAATTGGCTCCTGCCTGTATGGCTGCTTGCAGACTTTCGTATGAGCCTACAGGAGCCATAATTTCAAATTCTTCTCTTTTATAGTTCATATATTGATATTTTTATTATTTTCTAAAATAGGGTAGTGCAAACCTATTTTTAAAAAGCACTTTGCAAAGGTATTACTTTAATTGTGATTTTATAGAGATTGTAAAAGCAAAAAAATAAAAGACAACGTCAATCGTTGTCTTTTCTCTATCTTTTTTTATATTTTCAAGGAAAATTTTATTCTCTGTTCTGTGAATCTATCCATATTGTGGTAGGACCGTCATTAAGAAGTTCTACTTTCATGTCTGCCCCGAATACTCCTGTTTTAACTTCTTTTCCTAAATTTTCGCTTACTTTCTTACAAAACTTTTCATACATAGGAATGGCAAAGTCAGGTTTTGAAGCTTTTATGTAAGATGGCCTGTTTCCTTTTTTTGTTAGTGCATGAAGCGTGAATTGACTTACTACTAATATTTCTCCGTCCATATCTATTACAGATTTGTTCATCACGCCGTTTTCATCTTCAAAAATTCTGATGTTGACTATTTTGTTAGCGAGCCAGTCTATATCATCGTCATTGTCTCTATCTTCTATTCCTACAAAAACTAGAAGACCTTTTTTTATTTCAGATTTAATTTTGCCATCTATAGTAACAGAAGCATGTGTCACTTTTTGAATTACAATTCTCATATTTCGTTATTAAAATGTTTATAAACTATATTTGCTTTAGAAATTCCGATTTCATCGGCCATTTCTTCTATCGTAAGTTCTTTTATACGCTTTACGCTTTTGAATTTTTTAAGAAGTATTTCTTTTGTTTTTGGACCTATGCCTTTTATGTCAAGTTCAGATTTAATCTGACTTTTGCTTCTTTTTTCTCTGTGAAATTTTATTGCAAATCGATGAACTTCATCTTGCATATTTGCAAAAAACTTGAAAAGTTGGTCGCTGGGATCTAATCCTATTACCATCGGCGGAAATCCGAAAAGAATCTCTCTTGTCTTATGTTTTGAATCTTTTGCAAGTCCGGCTATAGGTATGTTGAGTTTTAATTCATCTTCTACAACCTGACGTATGATTTCCATCTGTCCTATGCCGCCGTCCGCCACAATCAAATTTGGAAGTTTTTCTCCCTCGTCCATCATTCTCCTGTATCTTCTGAAAACAACCTCACGCATGGAGGCGTAGTCGTCAGGACCTTCCACAGTTTTTATTATATATTTTCTGTAATCTTTTTTCGATGGTTTCGCCATTTTGAAAACAACGCACGCAGCCACCGCATCAGAACCTTGTATGTTTGAATTGTCAAAACATTCTATATGTGCCGGAAGCTCTTCAAGTCTAAGCCTGTTCTGAATCTCTTTCATGAGTTTTGTGGCACGTTGCTCAGGATTAAATTTCTCCATCTGCTTCATCCTGTCAAACTTATACTGTTTCACATTTTGCTGAGACAATTCTAAAAGCTTCTTTTTATCGCCTCTCTGAGGTATTGTGAACGATACATTTTCTATATCGAAGCCAATTTCAAAAGGAACTATTATCTCTCTGGACTTGCTTCCGAACCTTTCTCTCATTTCTACAACTGCGCTTGCAAGTATTTCCTCTTTCTCTTCGTCTGTTCTTATCTTATATTCGAAAGTGTAGGCCTGTGATATAGTTCCGTTTGTCACTTTCAGAAAATTCACAAATGCTTCGTCGTCATCTATCTCTATTGCGAACACGTCTATATTTGTGAGAGCAGGATTCACGATAGTGGATTTAGAACGATATTTTGCGATGGAATCGAGTTTTTCTTTTGCAATCTGCGCATCTTCAAAACGTAATTCTTCTGCGGCTTTCATCATCTCTTTTGTGATATAATCTTCTATAACTTCAATTTCTCCCTTGAGTATATATTTAATTTCGCTTATGTTCTTGTTGTATTCCTCTTCGCTTTGCAATCCTTCACAGCATCCCTTGCATTTTTTTATATGGTACTGCAGACAAACTTTATGTCTTTTTTGTCCGATGGATTCGGGAGAAAGATTCAAATTGCAAGTTCTGAGAGAGTATAAGTTGTGTATAAGTTCCAGCACTGTCTTCATTGCCGGAATGTATGTGTATGGTCCGAAATATCTTGAACCGTCTTTCACTACATTTCTGGTTTTAAATACTCGCGGAAAGTGTTCGTTCTTTACGCATATCCATGGATAGGTTTTGTCGTCCTTCAGCAATATGTTGTAACGCGGCTGATGTTTTTTTATCAAGCTGTTTTCAAGAAGAAGCGCGTCTTGTTCTGTTTGGACAACTATGTATTTTATGTCCGCTATTTGTTTCACAAGCACACGTACTTTTGGCGAATCATGAAATTTGTTAAAGTATGAAGAAACACGTCTTTTCAAATTTTTTGCTTTGCCTACATAAATAATCTCTTCTTTACTGTTCAGATATTGATATATGCCCGGACTTTCTGGAAGAGAGAGTACAATCTCTTTTATGCGAGTATTTT
>JAZOSI010000005.1:0-4159 GCA_045657065.1 Congzhengia sp.
GTCTTGATTTTGACTAAAACGCAGTTCCCAAAAAATACGCCGGTCTCGACGGTACAGAACTTGCATTTTCAGAATCTCAGGAAAGAATGGCAGTTGTAGTTGAAGCTAAAGATGCTGAAAAGTTTATGGCACTCGCTGCTAAAGAAAATTTAGAAGCTACAATCGTTGCCAAAGTAAAAGAAGACAAGCGCCTTACCATGACATGGAACGGCAAAAAAATCTGTGATATTTCAAGAGAATTCTTAAATTCTAACGGCGCAGAAAAGCACATTAACATCACACCTGTAAAGCCCGCCGAATTCAAAAAAGAATATTCAAACGATTTCAAAGCCGAAATGAACAAAATCGCAACAGACTTAAACATCTGTTCAAAGCGTGGTTTGTCAGAGCGTTTTGACTCTACAATCGGCGCAGGTTCAGTTCTTATGCCTTTCGGTGGAAAGCACCAGCTTACACCCGTTCAGGCAATGGTAAATAAAATCTCAATCGAGAAAAAAGATACAAAAACAGCATCACTCATGGCTTGGGGCTACAATCCCTTTATCGCAGAAAAGAGCCCTTACCACAGTGCGTACCTGGCTGTTGTAGAATCAGTTTCAAAACTGATTGCAACAGGTGCAGACTTTAATGAAGTTTACCTTACATTCCAGGAGTACTTCGAAAAACCCAAAAAAGACGGCAAGCGTTGGGGTAAACCCTTATCTGCTCTCCTCGGTGCATTCAAAGCACAGATGGACTACGAAATCGCATCTATCGGCGGCAAGGACTCAATGAGCGGAACATTCGAAGACATCGACGTTCCTCCCACACTTGTATCATTTGCAGTTACAACAGATTCTGTTGATAATATCATTTCTCCTGAATTTAAAGTTTCAGGTAGCAATGTATACCTCTTAAAACCTGAATACGATGAAAACGGTCTCCCCGTTGCTACATCTGTAAAAGAAAACTATAATACAGTTTCAAAACTCGTACGATGTGGCAAAGTCCTCGCAGCATACACACCCACATACGGCGGTGTTGCAGAAGCAGTTATGAAAATGGCGTTCGGTAACAACATCGGTTTTGCATTTGATGACAGTGTATGCTATGACGACATTTTCGGCTATCTCTACGGTTCATTCGTATTAGAGTTAAAAGATGCTGCAGTTGGTATCAAATTAGGTACAACCTGCGAAAAAACAGCTATTTCATACAAGGGCGAAGAAATTTGCTTAGCCGAAATCTTAAAGGCTTATGAAGACAAGTTAGAACCCGTATATTCATGCAACATCACAAAGGAAATCAAAACACTTCCTGACCTTACATACCCGGCATCAACAGTTTCAGGCCCTGCAATCAAAGTTGCAACACCTAAAGTATTGATTCCCGTATTCCCCGGCACAAACTGTGAATACGATTCAGCTAAGGCTGCAGCTCGTGCAGGTTTAGATCCTGAAATCATCGTTATCAATAACTTATCTGCAAAGGGCATCGCTGATTCTGTAGAATACTTTGCAAACCGTATCAAAGACTCACAGATTATATTTATCCCCGGCGGTTTCTCCGGCGGTGACGAGCCTGACGGTTCAGGTAAATTCATTACGGCATTCTTCAGAAATGCAACTATCAAAGACGAAGTTCACAACCTTTTAAAGAACCGTGATGGTCTTATGTGCGGTATCTGTAACGGTTTCCAGGCATTAATCAAGCTCGGGCTTGTGCCTTATGGCGAAATCATCGACACAGATGAAAACTGCCCCACACTCACATACAACACAATCGGCCGCCATCAGTCAAGACTTGTAAGAACAAAGATTGCTTCAAACAAATCTCCCTGGCTTATGGAAACAAAACCCGGTGAAATATATACAGTTCCGATTTCACACGGCGAAGGCAGATTTATAGCACCTGAAAGTTTAATTAAGAAACTGGCTGAAAATGGACAGATTGCTACACAGTATGTTGACCTTGCTGGTAACCCCACAAACGATATTCGTTTCAATCCTAACAATTCAGACTACGCAATCGAAGGTATCTTGTCACCTGACGGCAGAGTACTGGGTAAGATGGGCCACAGCGAACGAATCGGCGATAACCTCTATAAGAATGTAGACGGCACATATGAAATGAACCTCTTTACATCTGCTAAAAAATACTATAAATAAGTTTTTTGTAAACTCTCCCGAATGGGAGAGTTTATTTTTTTGCCAATTACATACAATATAATTGATTTATGATTTTGTTTATGATATACTTATGGTGAAGAAATTTGAAAAAATATATTTTATCTGTGGACTGGATTACGGTATTATTGGTTTTGTCGCTTATGTCAATAGGACTTACCGCTGTAAGTTCAGCCGCAACCGAAATTAGGAAAATATCAGTACAGTTCCCTGCCTGCTCATTGGGACTTTGCTCGATGCTGATAATCGCATTCTGGGATTACAGAAGCATCAAAGGATTTGGGCGGCACTTATACTTTTTGTGTATTTTCCTTTTGGCAATTGTATTTCCATTAGGCACAGGAAAAGAAGAAACAGGCGCAATCAGTTGGATACGCTTCGGCTCAATCGGTGTACAGCCATCAGAATTTGTAAAGTTATTGTTTTGCTTGTACCTCAGCTGTGAATTCCGACAATTGCTCGAGCAAGGTACGCTCAACAATCCCAAAAAACTCATACCGCTTATACTCAAATCATCACCGATAATTGCATTGGTAGTATTGCAGAATGATACAGGAAGCGCTTTGGTGTTTGTATTTATACTTTTGGTGCTTTTGTTTATTTCGGGACTTTCGGTCAAATATATCTTGATTGGAATCGGTATTTTAGCGGTTACCCTTCCGCTTATGTGGTTTTTACTTTCTGACTATCAAAAAGACAGAATTACAGTATTTTTAAACCCTGACAAGGAGCTAACAGGTGCTGGCTTTCAGGTTTATCTTTCAAAACTTGCAATTCAATCCGGCGGAATTTTTGGACACGGGTACAGACAGGGCGCGATATCGTCATTATCGTTTCTGCCCGAAAAGGATACAGACTTTATATTTGCAGTTATAGGCGAAGAGTTCGGACTATTTGGCACAACGATTACAGTATCGCTTTTTTTGATTTTGATTATTCGATGTGTGAATATTGCGCGCCACTCTTCTGATTTGCAGGGAAAACTAATCGCCACAGGAATATGTGCCCTTATCACTTTCCACACCATTGAAAACATCGGAATGTGTATGGGACTGCTCCCCGTTACTGGTATACCGCTTCCTTTTATAAGCTATGGCGGATCATCAATTTTATCTATGAATATGGCAGTTGGACTTATTCTTTCCGTCCGACGAAAAACTTATATACTACAGAATTAAAACGAAAGGAATATAAATTATGGCAGACATTAAAATCATTACAGATGCAGGTGCCGACCTTACATTAGAACAGCAGAAAGAATTTGACATTGCCGTTCTTCCCTTAAGAATTTTTGCTGACGGCAAAGAATACCTTGCAGGCGTTGATACATTTTCTGATGAATTCTATGCTCTTTTGGAAAATTTAAAAGAATTCCCCAAAACATCTCAGCCCACAACAGGCGAAATTTACGACCTGCTGAAAGAATATGTTGACCAGGGAAAAGAAGTTCTTTTCATTACGCTTTCATCAAAAGCAAGCGGACTCAACAACAACGCAAACCTTGCAAAAAATATGCTTTTGGAAGAAAATCCTGATGCAGTTATTGATATTTACGATTCATACGGATACTCTTTCTCATACGGAATGGCAGTAATCGAGGCAGCAAAGTTAGCTAAAGCAGGAAAATCAATGGAAGAAATAAAGAACGCCGTAGCAGAACTTATGGACAGCTACACAGTTTACTTTATTCCCAGCACATTGGAATATCTTGAAAAAGGCGGCAGAATAAATAAGGCATCACTGGTTTTTGGCAATATGCTCGACATTGTGCCTGTTTTATCATTGGTTGACGGCACAGTTTCAGCCGTTGGTAAAGTCCGCGGAAGAAAGAAAATCGCAAAAAAAATGTTTGACTATGCGATAGAACGCCACCCAGAGCAAAGTGACACCACATTCTATATTCCTAATGGAAAACTTGACGCAGAAGTAGCAGAATTAACAGAACGACTCAAAGAAAGATTCCCCAACTGTACGGTCGTAGAATATAAAGTTGG
>JAZOSI010000006.1:0-8881 GCA_045657065.1 Congzhengia sp.
ACTCTTTGCTGTTCACCGCCGGATAATTCACTGGGATATGACTTTGCTTTGTGAGAAAGTCCCACCAGGGATAATACATTGGGAACCTGTTTTCTGATTTCTTTTCTTGATGCGCCGATTATATCCATGGCAAAAGCTACATTTTCATAAACGGTTTTATTTGAAAGAAGTCTGAAATCCTGGAACACAACACCCATAGAACGGCGAAGATAAGGAATCTGACGGCGCTTTAATTTTCCGATGTCTTTGTTATTTATAATAACCTGGCCACTTGTTGCGGTTTCTTCGTGCATCAAAAGTTTAATCAATGTGGATTTACCTGCACCTGATGGTCCTACTATAAATACAAACTCGCCTCTTTCGATAAAGAAGCTTACATCGTCTAATGCTGTTGAGCCGTTAGGATATGTTTTGGATACATTACTGAGCAATATCATAGCATCAATCCTTTCTGTATGCTCTAAAAGGACTATGTGCTCCAAAAAGATATTTGGGGCACATAGGGAAATTCAAATCAAATTAGAATTTCGACGGATTGGAAAGCAGGTATTTTCTTACCAATACGGCTACTTTAAATACCACTGCATCGTCGAATTTACGCAGGTCAAGACCTGTTAAGCGCTCGATTTTGTCGAGACGATATACTAAAGTATTTCTGTGTACAAAAAGCTGACGTGATGTTTCTGAAACATTTAAATTGTTTTCAAAAAACTTGTCTATTGTCTGGAGAGTTTCTTCATCTAAAACTTCCAAACCTTCCTTCTGGAAAATTTCGTCCAAGAAAAGTTCACAGAGTTTGCTGGGAAGCTGATATATAAGTCTTCCTATACCGAGTTCGCCATAGCTTAAGATATATTTATTGCCGTCGAATACTCTTCCGATTTCTAAGGCAAGTCTTGCTTCTGAATATGAGTGTGCGATGTCGTTTATGGAACTAACCTGTGTTCCTATACCGATATATGCTGTAATCAAAAGTTCAGAATTGATAGTATCAACTATTGACTTTGCTGTCTTTGTGATAAATTCTTTGTTTGCGTTTCCGGGCAACGATTTAATGAGAACAATACTTCTGTTGTCAATATTTATAATGAAATCCTGTTCAGGGAACATATTCTGTAAAAGCTGAATAACAGCGGTTTCATTTTCGGGAATCTGGATGATAAAAACAACTCTCGGCACATTAGCTTCAATCTGCAATTCACCTGAACGAAGATTGATATCGCCGGGGAGTACGTTACCTAAAAGAACATTTTTTAAGTAGCTTGCTTTGTCATATCTGTCAGCGCAGTGGAGCAAAAGATTTGAAATGCTGATGGAAAGTAATGATGCAAGCTTCTGGTCATCAGGCTCTGTGCCTTTTACATACACTACAAATTCCATAATGTTTTTTGAACCGATAGCAACACATGAATACCCGTTTGAAACGTAGGGTTTTCCGTTGGTTGCTGCAGAAGAAATAATAGCGAAAGTATCGTCATCGCCTGCAGGTTCTCCCACATACGAAACGAGCACAGATGTGTTGTTGATAACACCCATTGATTTGTGGCTGACACTTCTCATCTGGTCTAAAACAGGCTGAAAAATTTCACTAAGCATTTTTATCCGCTCCTTTTTTGTATATGCAATACTTATTCACATATTATCATACTAAATTTTCGTGCATTTTGCAATGTTTTTTTTGCGAATTTAACCTAAATTTAATCTTTTTTCACGGTTTTTTGATAAAATATAGAATTTTTTCAATTTACTATTGCATAATTATTCAGGATGATGTATAATTATAAAATATTGGAGGTTTTGATATGAAAACGAAAGAAATTGCAAAACTTGATAAACAATATTTTATGAATACATTCGGTGACAGAATCCCCGTAAGCTTCAAAGGCGGAAAAGGGATTAAGCTTTATTCCGACGACGGAGAAGTCTACACCGACTTTTTGGCTGGCATTGCGGTGAGCGCTGTTGGACACAATCATAAAACTCTCACAAAGGCAATAAAAAATCAAGCCAAGAAAGTACTTCATGTATCAAATTATTATTACATAGAAGAGCAGGCGAAGTTGGCAGAAAAAATCTGTACCAATTCGTGTGCAGACAAGGTGTTCTTTGCAAATTCGGGAGCAGAGGCTAACGAAGGAGCAATAAAGCTCGCCAAGATTTATCAGTACAAAAAAGGAAACGCTGAAAAGTCAGAAGTTATAACGCTTACAAACTCTTTCCACGGAAGAACCCTTGCTACTGTTGCTGCAACAGGTCAGGAAAAATTTCAGGAACCTTTCCGTCCGTTGACACCGGGATTTCATCACGTTCCTATAAATGACATTGAAGCACTTAAAAGTGCTGTAAACGATAAAACCTGTGCCATTATGATGGAAATGATTCAGGGCGAAAGCGGAGTGCATCCCCTGGATGAAGATTATGTAAAAGAAGTATATGCAATCTGCCGTGAAAACGATATGGCTTTCATCGTAGACGAAGTTCAGACGGGTATGGGAAGAACAGGTAAACTTTTCGCTTACGAGCATTACGGAGTTGAACCTGATATATTCACATTAGCAAAAGCCTTAGGCGGCGGAGTGCCTATCGGTGCGGTTTGTGCAAAAGATGAATTTGCAGCATTTACCCCTGGTGACCACGGCTCAACCTTTGGCGGAAATCCATTGGCGTGCGCTGCAGGGTTAGCTGTTTTTGAAGTTTTTGAAAAAGAGGATTTAGTTAAGAATTCAGAAGTGGTAGGCGAATATTTAAAAGAAAAACTCGTTGCTCTTTCAAAAAAATATGATACAATAAAAGAAGTAAGAGGCAAGGGCTTAATGCTCGGCGTAGAATTTACTACACCTTGTGCGGCCGATATAAAGCACAAGCTCTTTGATGAAAAGTATCTTGTAGGTGCAACTGCCACAACAGTAAGATTATTACCGCCTCTTGTAATCACAAAGAAAGACGTGGACAAATTCGTAGAAGTTTTTGAAAAAGTATTGAAATAGGAGAAAATCATGAACAAGCATTTATTGACATTACACGACTGGTCAACACAGGAGATTTTAGATACTCTTGACTTGGCTGATAAACTTAAATACGAACAGAAAAATGGTATCGAGCACCATCTTTTAAAGGGTAAAACTCTCGGTATGATTTTTACAAAATCATCCACAAGAACAAGAGTTTCATTTGAAGTTGGTATGTATCAGTTAGGGGGTTCAGCGCTCTTTTTAAGCTCTAATGATATTCAGCTTGGGAGAGGTGAAACCATCTATGATACTGCAAATGTATTGTCTCGTTTCTTAGATGGTATTATGATAAGAACATTTAAGCAGTCAGATGTAGAGGACCTTGCAAAATACGGCACAATCCCGATTATAAACGGGTTGACTGACCTTGTTCATCCTTGTCAGATTTTAGCAGACTTCCAGACAATCCGTGAGCATAAAGGCAAACTGGAAGGTTTAAAACTTGCATATATCGGCGACGGTAACAATATGGCACATTCGCTCCTTTATGGCGGCGCAAAAGTAGGTATGGAAATTGCCATCGCTACACCTAAACAGTATGAATGTGACCCTGAAGTGGTAAAGAATGCAATGGCAGACGCAGCTGTTACATGTACGAAGTTAACACTTACAAATGACCCCGTAGAAGCTATAAAAGATGCTGATGTTGTTTATGCAGATACATGGGTAAGTATGGGACAGGAAGCCGACAAGGCAGAAAAAATCAAGGTTTTCGGACCTTATCAGATAAACAAGGAACTTTTCTCGCACGCAAAACCCGATGCAATCTTTTTACATTGTTTACCTGCATATCGTGGTTATGAAGTGACAGAAGATGTAATTGACGGACCTAATTCTGTAATTTTTGATGAAGCCGAAAACAGACTTCACGCGCAAAAAGCAGTAATGGTAAAACTTATGGGTTAAGGAGATAAATATGTTTGAAGTTAGAAGAGCAAATTTAAGTGACGTTGACAGTATCCAGGAAATTACTGCTGATGCATTCAAAAAATATATAGCCCTTGCGGGAATAGACGATACACCTGCACTTCACGAAACGAAAGAGCAGATTATAGAAGATATAAAAAACAAGATTGTCTATGTTGCATACATCAGAAATCAGGTAGTTGGCAGTGTTCGTATTGAGATTTTAGACGAGCATACTGCGTATCTTTCCCGTTTCGGTGTAAGTATGAAATATCAGAATTTAGGTATAGGCAAATCAATGATGAACGCTCTTGATATGGAGCTTGCGGAGATGAACATAAAAGAAGTAATTCTCCACACTGCATCAAAGGCAACACCCCTGATGCGATTTTACTACAATCGCGGATTTTATGTTGACGAAGTATCAAAGGACAAAGGCTACATCCGTGTACTTATGAGAAAAGATGTACCCCAGATTCATTAGGAGGTATAGTCTTCTATTAAAGACCACAAATCTTCTCTGGTATCTAGGATTATACCCTGGTCCAAAAGGAAACAGTCCGACTCCGTAAGAGAATTTTTGTCGATTTCTAAAACTGAGTCAAAAGTTTTGTTGCCATCGGCAGAAATCACATAAAGATTTACAAGTTTACCCTCGGAAATTACAAGATAGTCGTTTTTGTCTTCGTTATCTACATTGTCAACAGGAGAAAACGCCTCTTTTAAATCTACGGGACGCTTCAATGGAGTATAGATACCCGTATCATTATGATTATTTGCATTTACAGCATCGCTATTTTGCGGTGCTGTTTTTTTTGCAAGAAAATATCCCAGCATCCCACATAAAAACATAGCCACAATAAGGCAGGACAAAAATATCAGGACCAGTAATGTATTTCTTCTGCTTTTTTCCATAAAATCACCCCTAAGGATATTGTCGGCAAAAAATGGTCATTTATTCAATTTAATATCAAATTAACCTTGTCTTAATAGTTTTTTAATAAGTTTGGGGTACAATATAATAAAATAACTATAGGTGTAACGACCGTAACAACCAAGAGGTGATAAAATATGGCAAAAGCTACATACACTACGAAAGGTACTTCAAAAAACAAAAAGAAGAAAAAAGGAAGAAAAACTTTGTTTAAAATACTGATAGCTCTGGCTGTTGCTGTGCTTTTGGTGTTGTCTGTTGTAATGGGTGCTTTTATGGGATTCGTTGATAACAGTATGGATATAATAGCAGAAGAGTATAACCTTGACTTTACTTCTATTATCTATTACATCGACGAAGATACAAATCAGCCAATAGAATACGACAGAATACACAGTGCAGAAAACAGAGTATGGGTGGATATTTCTGATATTCCTGAAAATCTTTCAAATGCATTTATTGCCATCGAAGATGAAAGATTCCGCGAACACAGAGGTATGGACATCAAGCGTACTTTTGGTGCGTTTATTCAGTGGATGCTGGGCAACGACTCATACGGCGGTTCTACCATCACACAGCAGTTAGTAAAGAATGTTACCGGCGACAGAGACCGTTCGCCACTTCGTAAGGTGACAGAAATTTTCCGTGCTATGAATCTTGAAAAGAAAATGAGCAAAGACCAGATCATAGAAATGTATATGAATACCATATACTTTGGTTCAGGTTGCCATGGTGTTCAGGTTGCGGCAAATCACTATTTCGGCAAGGATGTAGGCAAGCTCACAGTTGAAGAGTGTGCATCACTCGCCTCTATCGTAAAAGCTCCCACAACCTACAATCCTGCTACCAATCCCGAAAAGAATAAAGAGCGCCGTGATGTAGTTTTAAACAAAATGGCAGAGCTTGAATTTATAACAGAAGAAGAATGCAAAGCAGCAAAAGAAAAAGCAGTCAAAGTTGCAGAAGGCGCATCATCTGCAGTAAAAGTAAACCGCGATATAAAGAATTATTTTGTTGATGCAGTAACTGATGATGTAATACATGACCTTATGGAAAAGCAAAACATCTCTGAAAGTGATGCAACAACAATGCTCTACACAGGCGGTTACAAAATATACTCAACCGTAGATCCCAAAGTTCAGAAGGCTGTTGACGAAGTTTTTGAAAACAGAGCTAACTTCCCCAACGGAACAGTTCAGTCTGCTATGATGGTAATTGACCCATACACAGGTCACATCAAGGGTATGTCAGGCGGTGCAGGTGAAAAGACTACGGCAAGAGGATTAAACCGTGCAACAGATGCTAAACGTCAGCCCGGTTCATCGTTTAAACCTCTGGCAGTTTATGCTCCTGCCATTGAGTATAATGTAATTACTCCTGCAACACTGATAAACGATGCGCCCCTTACCATTGGCGAATGGAGCCCGAAGAACTCAGGCGGAAAATTCCTGGGAAAAATGACCGCACGTGATGCCGTTGAGCGTTCACAGAATATTCCTGCGGTTAAGGTAATGCGCGAACTTTCTCCTGAGAAATCATTTAATTTCTTAACCAAAAAACTTGGATTTACCACATTGGTAGAAGACGAAACGAGAAACGGAAAAGTTGTAGGCGACAAAAACTTATCAACTGCTTTAGGCGGTGTTACTGACGGTGTAACAGTAGAAGAAATGACTGCTGCATATGCCACATTCGTAAATTCAGGCATGTACAACAAACCCGTGACATACACTAAAGTAATAGATGCAAATGGAAAAGTAATTTTAGAAAACAAAGTTCAGAACAAAAAAGCCATGAGTGAAGAAACATCATATATTATGGCGAATATGTTAACAGGTGTTACTGCATACGGTACAGGTAGATCTGCACAGCTCTCAGGCATTATGACCGGTGGTAAAACAGGTACAACAAACTCAAACAAAGACAGATGGTTTATGGGATTCACGCCTAATTATGTAGGTGGCGTGTGGATGGGTTACGATCAGCCTAAGTCTATGAGCGGCAGCAACTTCTGTCCCAGACTCTGGAAACAGGTTATGACCAAAATTCACGACGGTGAAAAAATCAAAAAAATCCCCGTACCTGATGATGTGGTAACCCGCACAATCTGTCAGAACAGCGGTAAAGTAGCTGCAACAGGCTGTACCGATACCCGTCTTGAATATTTCAAAGAAGGCACACAGCCTATGAAATATTGTGACGGTCACGAGGCGCCGATTGTTATTGATCCAAATGCGCCGCCCGAAGAAAATACAGGAGATCAGCCAGTTATAGACGGTGCAGCAAACGATACCAGCAGTAACGCAGGTACAAACGATACTGCAACACCCGGTGTTGATGCAAGTGAAGCAGATGACGAATCAACGTGGTTCGGAGAATGACAATAAAGAGGTGGAAAAATGAATTATAATGAAAAATGGGAGTATTGGTTAAACTCTCCCGTAGTTGACGAAAAGACAAAAGAAGAACTTAAAAAACTTGCCGATAAACCGGCAGAAATTGAGGAAAGATTTTATAAGGATCTGGAGTTCGGCACAGCAGGTTTGCGTGGAATACTTGGTGCCGGCACAAACAGAATGAATATCTATACCGTAAGACATGCGACTCAAGGGTTAGCAAACTACATCGTGGCAAAAGGCGAAGATGCTATGGCACGCGGTGTTGTAATCTCTTACGATTCAAGACATTTCTCAACAGAATTTGCATACGAAAGTGCGTGCGTTTTAGCGGCAGCTGGCATCAAATCTTATGTTTTTGATGTGCTTCACCCCGTTCCCGTTTTATCGTTTGCAGTAAGACATTTAAATTGCCACAACGGTATTATGATTACTGCAAGCCATAACCCTGCAAGATATAACGGGTACAAGGTTTACGGGGAAGACGGTGCGCAGTTAAATGTTGCTGATTCAAACGTAGTTTTCCAATATATTACAAATATGGACATCTTCCGTGATGTAAAAACCATGAAGCTTGATGAAGCAAAAGAAAAAGGCTTAATCACAGTAATCGGAAAAGATGTAAGAGATGCGTATTTAGAAGAAGTTTTAAAATGCCGTAAAAATCCTGATGTTGAAAACGATACGGCAAAAGACTTAAAAATTGTCTACACTCCTTTCCACGGTTCAGGTCTTATTCCTGTAACTGAAGCATTGGAAAAAGCAGGATATAAGAATGTTCATGTGGTAAAGGAACAGGCAGAGCCTAATCCTGACTTTATAACTGTAAAATCGCCTAACCCCGAAGATAAGGAAGGATTTTACCTTGCTATAGAGGAAGCAGACCGTATCGGTGCAGATGTTATACTGGGTACTGACCCTGATGCAGATCGTGTAGGTGTGCTGGTTAAAAATCCTGATGGCTCATACAAGGTGCTTACAGGTAACGAAACAGGCGTATTATTAACTGACTATATTTTGTCATCAGCACAAGCCAAAGGCGAAATTGCGCCTGGTGACTTTGTGGTAAAAACAATCGTTACCACAGGTCTTACAAATAAAATTGCCGATAGCTTCGGTGTGAAACTCTATGATGTTTATACAGGCTTTAAGTTTATTGCAGAGCAGATAAGACTTCATGACGGAATAGACGGAAAGTACCATTTCGGTTTTGAAGAAAGCTATGGCTGTCTTCCCGGAACTTACGCAAGAGATAAAGATGCCGTTGCGGCAACCCTTTTAATCTGTGAAATGGTAGCAGTATTAAAGCGTGATGGGTTAACACTTGCAGATGCAGTTGACCGCCTTTACAAAAAATACGGCTATATCGTTGACCGTACAGTGTCACTAACTATGGAAGGTCTTGACGGTATGCAGAAGATTTCTGCTATGATGAAAAAGGTTGCAGATGCGCCATTTAAAAATATTGGCGACACGAAAATTTCAGCCTACAGAAACTATAACAATGACACTCGTGAAGATTACGAAACAGGCGAAATCACGCGCCTCGGTTTTGAACCTTCAAATGTTTTATACTTTGAGTTATCTGGTGGCGGTTACTTTGTAATTAGACCGTCAGGCACAGAGCCGAAGAT
>JAZOSI010000007.1:0-2244 GCA_045657065.1 Congzhengia sp.
TTTGTATTTCTCGGACGAAGTAAAGTATTTACTTGTACAGCTGAAAAAGCAAAGGGAAATGAAAGGGCGTGACGATCACGGGTGGCTGTTCTATTCCGGACGGAATAAAGAAAAGCCGATAAACGCCGGAACGCTGAATGAATGGTGTAAACGAATTGGTGACATGATCGGCGTACCAACATTACACCCACATGATTTCAGACACAGCGGCGCAACGCTTCTTAAAAATGCCGGCATGGCATTGGAAGACGTTTCCACCCTGTTAAACCACGAAAACACCAATACAACGAAGCGTTTTTACATCAAAGAGGATTCCGCGAGAATTTCAAGCATAAAACGTTCTTTCAATATCTAAAAGGAGGAATGAAAAAAGGAAAATTTATTGATTAAGGAGGAAATCAAAATGTGTGACGGACTGACATTAGTTTATGACGATGAAAGCGGAACATGGGGCGAAGCTCCCGAAACTTACGGCTCTATTGCATTTGATACACAAGAAGCTTTTGAAAATGCTTTAGATATACTAAAAAACCATGAAAGCTATGTAAATGCAATATATGCAGAATTAGCTGAATTATATGGTAGTCCTTGCAATTTTTCGCCAATGGACGATTATATGCTTGAAAACGGTCAATGCAATAATTGCTGCGGAGATATACCCGATAAAGAATGTTGGAAACGGTATTTTGAACTAAAGCTAAAGCAATAAAATTTAGATTTTATTGAAAAGGAGAGATATTATGACGATTGATGAAGCTATAAAGCATTGCCTTGAAGTGGCAGAAGAAAACAAAGAGCTTGCAGATAAGTTCGATGAATGGGACGAATGGGAGAAAGCCGATGCAGATAATTGCAGAAGTTGCGCAGCAGACCATAGACAGCTTGCGGAGTGGCTTAAAGACCTAAAAGAAGCCAAAAGACTATTGCAAGCCGCTGAACAAACAATTGACGAATATTGCAGAGGATTTTGTGAGTGCTGTAAAAACCGTGATTTTGAGCTTGCAAGATGTGGGCTTGTAAACGGTTGCAGAGATAAAGACAACTGGGAATGGATATTAAGTTACAGAGTTAAGGAGTTTTTTAAGGAGGCTGAAAATGGCTGAGTATATAATCAAACAAAAAGTTACAGACCGTATGGGCTGTTGTTTGGCTAATGCAAAGGCAGAATATAAAGCTGCAAAAGACGAGTTTACTAAAGCGAGATTTGGTGACTACATCTCAGCGATACAGGCTATGATTGATGTTGTCGAGTGTTCAGAAGCCGCAGACGTACAGGCTGTACGTCATGGGCGGTGGGAGAATGAATATTTAGACGATGATGTTTGGTGTGCAGATTGTACCAACTGCAAAAATGACACACACAGCAAGTACGGCAGAGTATCAACATATGCTTACTGCCCTAACTGCGGTGCGGATATGCGAGAGCCTGAACCAATAAAAGGGTAATTTGTTGGAAAGAGAAGTGAGAAAAATGATACTATACGATTGCAGCGAAACAAAAGCAATGTTTCTTGATGAAGAAGGCGCAATGTATGATAGAGCTGATTTTGTAAGAAATGTCGGGGCGTTAGCTTCCCAAACAAGGGAAGGTGTTGTAAAAATAGAGTATGCACCCGAAACAGAAAATGAAACCGAATATGCGGTTATTCATTACAAGAACGGTTCGACAAAGCTTGTAAATATCCGGCTTGATTCATACGCGGCAATAGTTAGGGATATTTTCAAAAACTTATAGGAGATATAATTGAATATGCCTAAAAAACGTCATAGCAGCGCTTACATTGCACGCTATGGCGTTTTTTCTTTATGCCCTAATGTAATTACCCTATAAAACACACAGGGGCTAAAAAGGGCCTTTAAATGCGTGCACAAACGCGGCACAAATACAGCACATTTTGGTCTATGGTTAAAAGTCAAATATTTTTGTAGAATATAGATAATAAAAGTAGTAGGGAGGTTGAAAAAGTTGGAGAAGAATTGTTACGATGAATTACTTGAATATCTTGATAAAGTATATGTTCGTAAAGATCATTGCAACGGTAGACATGAAACAACAGAAAAAGAAATAACAACTATCCTTATTACACAAGAAACGATAAAAACGAAAATATCATTTATTGAAAAAGTCTGCTTGATTATTGCAACAGCTACAATTGGTATGTTAATAACACAGATCGGCGGCGTTATATTCAAATAAAAGGCGGAGCTTTTATGAAAGAGTTATTAAAGAAAGAACCAGTTAAA
>JAZOSI010000008.1:0-4123 GCA_045657065.1 Congzhengia sp.
AGTCAATAATTTCACAAAGTTTTTTCTTATATAAATAGACTATTGTGTTTTGGTGGTATGTGTGATAAAATATTTTCCGAAAAGAAAGGGTGTTTTTATGTTTATTGATTGTTTGAAATCTATCATTTTAGGTATAGTTGAAGGTATTACCGAATGGCTACCCATATCATCTACGGGACATATGATTTTGGTAAATGAATTTCTGGGAACAGATACAGGCTTTTTTGGTTCGCAGCTGTTTTTATATGTGATACAGTTGGGTGCTATTTTAGCCATAGCAACTCTGTATTTCAAAAAACTAAACCCATTCTCACCCTCTAAAACAAAAGAAGAAAAGTCAGCCACCTGGCATATGTGGTTCAAGGTAATAATTGCCTGCATTCCTGCAGCAGCTTTTGGACTTCTGCTCAATGATTATATGGACTCCATCTCCACACCTTTGATGGTGTCTGTGATGCTTATCATTTACGGTGTAGGATTTATCTTTATAGAAAAGAAAAACCGCAGTGCAAAAATCACATCGATGGATGACCTTTCATATAAGACAGCACTTTTTATCGGACTTTTTCAGGTGCTTTCAATCATCCCCGGAACATCTCGCTCAGGCGCTACAATCTTGGGGGCTATTATTTTAGGAACATCAAGAGAACTCGCTGCAGAGTTTTCATTCTTCCTTGCCATTCCCGTAATGGTGGGCGTAAGCGCTTTAAAAATCGTTACCAACGATTATGTTATGACATCTAACGAGTGGGTTCTTCTCCTTGTTGCAATGGTTGTGGCGTATATAGTATCTATGCTCGCCGTGAAATTCTTGGTCAAATATGTTCGTGAACACGATTTTAAGGTGTTTGGTTATTACAGAATTATACTTGGTATAATAGTGATTTTAGCGTCGCTTCTCAATTTTATATAGTTGCTTTTTTGCCCCTGCTTTACAGGGGCCTATTTTTTTATGAAAAATTAAAGGAAAAAGAGAATTTTTGTCGAATAAGTTATTGAGAAAATGTAAAGGAGGGGAATATATGCCAAGATATATGCAAAGCTCAATCGACGAAGTATTGAGCCGCAGTGATATTGTTGACATTGCATCATCTTATGTGACGCTCAAGCGAAACGGCACTGACTTTGTGGCACTGTGTCCTTTTCACAGAGAAAAAACCCCTTCATTTCACATAAGCTCGGACAAGCAGCTCTACTATTGTTTTGGTTGCGGTTCGGGCGGAAATATCATTGATTTCGTGATGAAAATCGAAAATCTCGATTTTATAGACGCCATCAAATTTTTAGCAGAGCGCGCAGGCATAACTCTGGAGGAAGAGGTTTACAGTCCTGAAATCCAAAAAAAGCACGACGAACGGGAAGCAATCCTGAAAATGAACAAGCTCGCCGCAAAGCGCTATGTAAAAAACCTTGCAGGAGACGACGCAAAAAGTGCCCGCGAGTATGCTTTTGGAAGAGGCTTAAATCGTGAAATCATAAGTTCATTCGGTATAGGATATGCCAAGGAATCCTGGTCCGACCTTGTAGACTATTTAAAGGAAAGCGGTTTTACCAATGACGAAATTGTCCGCGCAGGACTTGCCGTAAAAAATGAAAAAGGCAATGTCTACGACAAATTCCGAAACAGGCTTATGTTCCCTGTTATTGATGTAAGGGGAAATGTGATTGCATTTTCAGGACGCGCCCTTGATGACAGTCCTGCAAAATATATGAACTCACCCGAAACACCCGTATTCCATAAGGGAAGCAACATTTTTGCACTGAATCTTGCAAAGCAGACAAGTGCAAAAGACGGAATAATTTTAGTTGAAGGAAATATGGACGCGGTGTCGCTCCACTCTTACGGATTTTCCAATGCAGTTGCAGGTCTGGGAACGGCATTAACAGATGCCCAGGCACAACTTTTAAAAAGATATACTCCGATGGTTTATCTTTGCTATGACAATGACGAAGCAGGACAAAAAGCTTGCGAAAAAGCCATCGAGACTTTGTCTGCTGCAGGCATCAAATTGAAAGTTCTTTCTTATTCTGATGCTAAAGACCCTGACGAGTATTTAAAGAAAAAGGGTGCAGAAAGTTTTAAAAAGGTAATTTTGACCGCACTCTCTGCAACAGAGTATAAAATCTTAAATATCAGAAAAAAATATAATCTTGTCGAGACGGCTGAAAAGGTTGAGTTTATAAACGCCGCAGCAGAGATTCTGGCACAGAACGAAAACCCTGTGGAACGGGAAATCTACATCAAACGAATTGCATCTGAAACCGACATTTCAGTAGATTCAATAAATGCTCAGGTCAACAGAATCATACACAACAAAAACAGAAAAGACTACAAAAAAGCACAAAGGGATATTCAGTCAACAACTCCCGAAAGAGCACCAAGAGAGACCGTTGCACCACTTGCATCCTATAAAGCAGAGCAAATGCTTTTAAATATTATTTTCTTTAATCTTGCGGCTTTTAAAATCGCAAAATCTGAAATCACAGAAGAAGAATTTGCAGACGAAAATCACAGGCTGTTATTTTCTCAGATCAAAAAATTTAAAGAGGAGAACGAATCCCATGATGCAGGTGCATTCATGTCGGCATTACCTCAGAATCTGAAGAGTGCAGCAACGGGTATTCTCTACAAAGAAATCACAGGCGATGCACAAAAAATCGCAAAGGAAATAATAGAAAAAATCAAAAAAATAAATCTTGACGCAAAAATCAACTCCCTTGCTAAAGAGGGAAGATTGGATGAAATAAACGAGCTGATAAAAGCTACCAGAAAGGGGAACTTAAATTGACAGAAATAGAACAGAAAGTGGCAACCGCAATACCAAACTTAATAGCAAAAGGTCGTGCGAACGGCATCCTTTCCTACAAGGAAATTTCAGACGCTTTAGGCGATGTAGAACTCGATCCCGAACAGATTGAAAAAATCTACGAAACGTTGGAACAAGAAGGCGTAGAAGTTGTTGCCGATATGGAAAAAGAGCTTGAAAAAATCGAAGAAGAATTAGATGAAATCAAGCCCTCAGAAAATATGGACGTGGCAGAAGAAGTTATGGAAATCTCAAATGCAGAAGGCGTTTCCATTGACGACCACGTTAAAATGTACTTAAAGGAAATCGGTAAAGTTCCGCTTCTTGACGCCGACGAAGAAATGGATTTGGCAAAAAAAATGTCAGAAGGTGACACAACTGCAAGAAAACGTCTTGCTGAAGCGAACTTGCGTCTTGTTGTATCAATTGCAAAGAGATATGTCGGCCGTGGTATGTTATTCCTTGATCTTATTCAGGAAGGTAACTTAGGTCTTATCAAGGCAGTTGAAAAGTTTGACTACTCAAAGGGTTACAAATTCAGTACCTATGCTACATGGTGGATTCGTCAGTCAATCACCCGTGCTATTGCTGACCAGGCGCGTACAATCCGTATCCCCGTTCATATGGTTGAAACAATCAACAAGCTCATCCGTGTATCTCGCCAGCTTGTTCAGGAACTTGGTCGTGATCCCCATCCCAACGAAATCGCAAAAGAACTTAATATGTCAATTGACAAAGTTCGTGAAATTATGAAAATCGCACAGGAACCCGTATCGTTAGAAACACCTATCGGCGAAGAAGAAGATAGCCATCTTGGCGACTTTATTCCCGACGATGATGCTCCTGCACCGTCTGAAGCTGCATCTTTTATGCTCTTAAAAGAACAGTTGAGCAGTGTTTTAGATACATTATCACCCAGAGAATCAATGGTATTAAAACTCCGCTTTGGTTTAGAAGACGGCAGAGCAAGAACACTGGAAGAAGTAGGTAAAGAGTTTGATGTAACAAGAGAGCGTATCAGACAGATTGAAGCTAAAGCACTCCGTAAGTTACGCCATCCATCACGCAGTAAAAAATTAAAGGACTACTTGGAATAATGTGTAAAACCCCACTCGGTTTCCGAGTGGGGTTTCATTTTGTTGCGCTTTGTTTCGTCGAATTTTGTCAACTGCCCACAGAGTCGAAATATTCTGTGAAACATATTCTATAATGCGTCATTTTGCTACCATTTTCTGGAAATTTACTCTTGAATTTTACAATTTACGCATGCTATAATTAGATTGTCGAAATTGTAAATTATTTCCAATTTTTAATAA
>JAZOSI010000009.1:0-6980 GCA_045657065.1 Congzhengia sp.
TAATATGACAGAGGCTGACTGTGACACTGTTATGTCAGCTACAACCTGGAATATGGCTGACTTAGGTTACTTCAGAGCCGGCGGATATTCTTCAAGATTCTTAACAACAGCTGAAATGCCTGCTACTATGATAAGACTTAACCTTGTTAAAGGCTTAGGCCCTGTTCTTCAGATTGCTGAAGGTTGGACAGTTAACCTTCCTGACGAAGTATCTGATGCTTTGATGGAAAGAACCAACCCCACATGGCCCTGCACATGGTTTGCTCCCAGATGTGACGGCAAAGAAGGCAGCGCGTTCAAAACAGCTTACGAAGTTATGGGTAACTGGGGTGCTAACCACGGTGCTATTTCTTACGGACACATCGGTGCTGACCTTATCACAATGTGCTCAATGTTAAGAATCCCCGTATGTATGCACAACGTACCTGCAGATGACATCTTCCGTCCTGCTGCATGGAATGCATTCGGTATGGATAAAGAAGGTCAGGACTACAGAGCTTGCGCAACATATGGTCCTCTTTACAAAAAATATTAATTCTTTTCAGGCTGGCAGATTCAGCGCAGACCGACACAAGAATAAAAACAACCCCTGCGGAATATTCCGCAGGGGTTTACTTTTAATCAACAAGTTCTAATTTACTTACCGATACTTCGTAAGCTGTTTTTTCCACTACTATTTCTTCGTCGACTTTTTTCTGATATTTTCTTGACTGCATTCTGCCCCAAATTTTAATATTTGAGCCGACGGGTAAGAGTTCTGCAAATTTTGCGTTTCTTCCCCAGGCAATGCAAGGTATGTAGTCAGATTTGCCATAAGCTCGGTTTACTGCCAATAAGATATCGGCTATTTCTCTGCCGAATGGTGTAGTTCTGAAAACTGCAGGTTTGCAGATGTAACCGTTTAAGAAAATCTCATTGTCGCATTCATCATCCGTGATCTGCACGTCTTTTGCAAACAAAGTGAGAATGAGTTTACTTCCCTCTCCTGAATAATTATTATATGACCTGAATTGTCCTCTTATTTCAACTTTTGTGCCAATTTCAAGGTCAATATCACAAATCAGTCTTTCCGAGATTGTAGCCATTATTTCGTCTTTATTTTCGGAAAGTCTGTTTGATGCTACCATCACTTTGTAAAAACTTTCGCCGTGAAGTTCGTGGCTGTATTCTATTGGTGTCGACACAAAGCCTATCAGTCTTGCTTCGTTTGCTTCTTCACAATTTAACATATCGTAATTTCTCCTTATTTTGTATTCTTACGATATATTATATTGTGGGTATTTAAATTTAGAACTCAATTTCCTTCGTTTGCAATTTTTACAAGTTCGTAAAGTTTATTGAGCGCCTCGATAGGTGTAAGTGTTGTCACATCAAGGTCACGAAGATGGTCGATAATTTCTAAATTTTTCATATCAGACATATCAATCTGGCCGTCGTCTGCTACTTCTTTTTGTCTTACCTCCGACATATCGTGTTCACGGTTGTCGATTGATGCTAATATATCTTTCGCACGGGAGATTACTTCCTTGGGAAGACCGGCTAACGCTGAAACCTCGATACCGTAGCTATCATCTGCTCCGCCTTTTATAATTCTTCTTAAGAAAATAACATCATCGCCGCGTTTTTTACACGCAATGCAGTAGTTTTTAACGCCGTCTAATTTATTTTCTAACTGTGTAAGCTCGTGGTAGTGGGTTGCAAAAAGTGTCTTTGCACCGATTTTTTTCTTGTCGGCAATATATTCTGACACCGCCCAAGCGATAGAAAGACCATCGTAGGTACTTGTGCCTCTGCCGATTTCGTCTAACACCAAAAGGCTTTTCTTTGTGGCATTTTTAAGAATTGCCGCAACTTCGGTCATTTCCACCATAAATGTACTCTGTCCTGCAGATAAGTCATCAGATGCACCTACACGGGTGAATATCTTGTCACACACACCGATTCGGGCAGAATCTGCCGGAACAAAGCTTCCTATCTGCGCCATAAGTGTAATAACCGCAACCTGTCGCATATATGTAGATTTACCTGCCATATTGGGACCTGTGATTATGATCATTCTGTTAGCGTCACAGTCCATTGCTGTATCGTTTGGAACGAATATCGTATCATCAAGCACACGTTCAACAACAGGATGTCTTCCACCCTTGATATCTATCTTGTCGGATGTATCAACTACGGGCATTGTATAATTGTTTTTCTGTGCCACTTCTGCCAATGATGACAAAACATCCAGATATGCAACAACATAGGCTGCTTTTTGTATTCTTTCTGCGGCTTCTGCCACGGTTTCACGAATCTGACAGAAAAGTTCATACTCGCGATTTTTCAAAAACTCTGAAGCGCCTAAAATTTTGTTTTCAAGCTCTTTTAATTCTTCTGTGATAAAACGCTCGCCGTTGGTCAGAGTTTGCTTTCTGATGTAGTTTTCAGGCACCTGGTCACGGAATGACTGTGACACCTCGATATAATAACCGAAGACTCTGTTGTAGCCTGTACGAAGTGTTTTGATGCCTGTTCTTTCTTTTTCTTTGATTTCTATTTCCTGAACGGCACGCTTTCCGTTTTCGGCTAGGTCTCTATACTCATCAACATCGGCATCATACCCTGTCTTTATAATTCCGCCGTCTTTTATAACAAGCGGTGTGTCTTCTTCTTTGATTGATTTTTCCAAAAGGTCGGCAATCTCCGGCAATGTATCAAAGTTGTCAGAAAACTTCTTTAAAAGCGGCGCCTGGAATTTTTTCATAATTTCTGCCAGGCGTGGCAACATCTGCAAGGATTGTTTCAGAGAAATCATATCCTTGGGGTTTACGCTTTTGCAGGAAATTTTACCTAAAATTCTTTCCATATCATAGATATCTGAAAGGATTTCTTTTAAGTTCTCTCTTGTTTCCTGATTTTCGTAAAGTTCTGATACCGCATATAAGCGCTTAGTGATTTTATTACAGTCAACAAGGGGTTTTTCAAGGAATGATCTTAACATTCTTCCGCCCATTGCGGTTTCGGTTTTGTCCAGAACCCAAAGAAGCGAACCGCGTTTTGACTTGTTTCTCATTGTTTCTGTAATTTCAAGATTTCGTCTTGTGAAGATGTCAATCTCCATATACTCGTCTTCTGTATATGCTTTTACTTCTTTGATATGACCGATTTTCATTTTCTGGGTTTCTTCAAAATGGAAAAGTGTCATACCCAAAGCATTCACCGAACAGAACTCGTCAGGAAGCGAAAGTGATGACAAATTCTCAAGACTGAACCAGTAACGGATGAGTTCATCGGAAAAGTCTTTTGTCACTTCTACTTTTGAAAGTTCTATGGCGTTGAATCTGTATTTGATTTCATCTTTTAATTTTGCGTTTTTGAAGACTTCTGTATTTACTATAATTTCTGTGGGCATATAGCGTGCAATTTCGTCTATCAGGCGCTCTTTTCTTGATACTTTCGTCACAAACACTTCGCCTGTTGAAAGGTCAGAAAAAGCCGCACCGAAAGAGTTCTTTTCGCCGTAAATTGTACACAGGAAGTTATTTTTCTTTTCGTCTAAAATTTTAGAGTCAACGATTGTACCAGGGGTAACAACCCTTACAACATCGCGTTTTACTATGCCTTTTGCTTCTGATGCGTCCTCTAACTGTTCACAAATTGCGACCTTGTAGCCTTTTGAAACAAGGCGGTCAATATATGTATCTGCCGCGTGATACGGCACACCACACATAGGGTTTTTCTTGGCTTCTTCACCTTTTGAGCGTGAAGTTAAAACGAGCTCCAATTCACGGGATGCAATGATTGCATCGTCTAAGAACATTTCGTAAAAGTCGCCCGCCCTGAAAAACAGTATTGCATCAGGATAATTCTCTTTTATTTCAAGATACTGACGCATCATAGGTGTCATAGGTCTTTACCTCCAAAAATTTAGTGACATGAAGAACACGAACTGCAGTTGCCGCTGCAACCGCCTGAAGATGAGCCTGCAAGGTTCTGCTCTTCTCCCTGAATGCAATATGACATAATGGCATTTACCTTGGTCATAATGTCGTTGAATGCAGATTTTGCTTCAAAATATTCTTTAACAGTTTTGTTTTCCATGAGCTTGTCCATGGCGTCTTTCATTTCCTGCTGGAAAAGTTTAAGACTTTCAGGTGTCATACCTGTTTCTTTTGCTTTTACTGTCATTTTTGCTCTTGTATCTTCGTAATCCTGCATTGCCTTTTGTGCTGTTTCATCTTCGTAATAGATTTTTTCTATTTCACGAAATGTTTTTACTTCTTCGCTGTCTGCAATGGCAGTACCGAGCTTCTGTGCTAAATCTAAAATTTCTTTCATCTTAATTTCCATAGCCTTTCTGCCCACAAATAGTAATTAAAACACGCACGCACCTCATCGTGGGCAGGTAAGGCGCATGATGGAAATTATGCACATCGCCGTCTCGCACCTGAAAGGTGCGAAAATTCGGCGGTGCAATAAATTCCGCCGGAGGCATAATGTGATTCTTCACATTATTCTCCTATACTCTTTCGCCCATCAAGGACCAAGTGCTGATTTTTGTTATTTTGACATTTATAAAGTCTCCCTCTGTGAGTGAATCATCTTTCGGGAAATTTACGATTTTACCGCCGCTTGTACGACCGCACATAAAGGCGTCATTGTTTTTACTCAAACCCTCAACCATAATTTCTTCAACTTTGTCCTGATAGGTTTCGTTGATTTCGCGTGAAATCTTATTCTGAACATCAAGCAGTATATCAAAGTGTTTGTGCTTGATATCGTCGGGTACCTGGTCTTCCATTTCCGCTGCGGGTGTGCCTGTTCGTTTTGAATAAATAAATGAGAACACGCTGTCAAAGCGTACTTTTTTTATAACATCAATTGTTTCAAAAAAGTCCTCTTCCGTCTCACCGGGAAAACCGACAATAATATCTGTGGTGAATACCGCATCTGGCATTTTTTCTCTTATTTTTTCTACCAGTTCAAGATATCTTTCCTTGGTATATCTTCTATTCATCACTTTGAGTATGCGATTACTTCCCGCCTGAAAAGGAAGATGGATTTGCTTACAGAGTTTTGTTACTTTCGGCAGAGTTTCTATCAGTTTATCTGTCATATCTTTGGGATGTGATGTGATAAATCTGATTCTCTTTATGCCGTCAATTTTATCTGTCATCAAAAGAAGATCCGCAAAGTCGATATCACGGTCAAGGTCTTTTCCGTAAGAGTTTACATTCTGGCCTAAAAGGGTTATTTCCTTTACACCTGATTGTGCAAGTTCTTTGATTTCATTGATTACTGCTTCAGGATCACGGCTTCTTTCTCTGCCTCTTACATAGGGTACGATACAGTACGAGCAGAAATTGTTGCAACCGTACATTACCGACACCCAGGCAGAAGATTTCTTCTCTCTGTGTACAGGAATATCTTCGCAAAGTCTTCCTTCGCTTTCGATATGACTTATAACTCGTTCATCACGCACCACTGCATTATACATAATTTCAGGGAAAGAATACAAAGAATGCGTACCAAAAACTACTGATACATGTTTGAACTTTGATTTTATTCTTTTTGACATATGTTCCTGCTGCATCATACAACCGCAGATACCTACGATAAGGTCGGGTTTTTTCGCCTTGATAAGCTTTAGCGCGCCGAGATTTCCCAGCACTCTTTGCTCTGCACCTTCTCTTACTGCACAGGTGTTAAAAAGAATAAAGTCCGCATCTTCTCTGTCGTCTGTAAATGTGTAACCCATATTAGCTAACATCCCTTTAATACGCTCGGAGTCGTTTTCGTTTTGCTGACAGCCGAAAGTCTCAATCAAAGCTTTGGGAGTTTTTCCTTTTGATGAGTAGTATTCCCTTATCTTTTGGGTATATTCTTTTTGAATATTCACTTCTTCTTGTGATAAAATGATTTCTTCTCTTTTCACTCTTTCAACCTCTACATCATTATCTTTTCAACGAAATAGTAAACCAAAGGTAAAGTTACAAGGCTTATAATTGTTGATAAAAATATGTACTCTGTAACATAATTAAGGTCAGATTTTGCATCGTGCACCATAATTGAGGTTATGGTTTGTGCAGGCATTGCAATTTCTAACGCAATAGCGCCACTCACAATGTGACCAAGGCTAAAGCCTTTCAATATCAGCAAAACTACAACGGGCGCTAAAATCATTTTTGTGATAATCATAGCGAACATAGAAAATCTTTTGTAGATGTCTCTCATCTTGATTTCAGCCAATGTAAAACCAATAAAAAGCATCGAAAGGTATGTAGTAAGACCACCGATATTTGAGAGTGCGTCGTTTATAACGGGCGGTAACTTAAAACCTATGAGCATCAAAGGAATCGCTACAACTATTGTGATTGTATTGGTGTTTATGAGTTTTTTCAGTGCTGATTTTGGAGATTCTCCGCTTGTAGCCTTATATATTGAATAAACGCCCACACTCCAGAGGAGTAAATCATTCGTAATTCCATAAACTACCGCATACAAAAGTCCTTCTGCCCCATACACTGCAGACAGAACGGGATAGCCTAAAAATACAATATTTCCGCTGGCGTTTAAAACCGCGTGTACCGCTTGTGTGGCTTTTGGAAGACGGAATACTTTTGCAGTAAGCCAACCCACTAAAAACAGCACCGTCATAGAAATAACCGCTACCGCCACAACGATAAAGCAGTTTCTGGCAGTGTCCTGAGAAAATTCCTTCGACAAAAGCGATGTCAATATCAAGAGCGGAAGAGTTATCTTCATTATGAGCTTTGAAATAGTTTCGCGTGCCGTTGACGGAATGTATTTTGTTTTTGCGGCAATGTAGCCTATAAATATAGCTATAGAAAGTTTCACTATCGCTTCTACGATAACTGATATATCCATTAAATTTCCCCTATTCTAAAAAGTATGTTGCTTCCATGTCTGCCGTTGATAGCGCAAAAGCAAGGGGGTATTTTTCAAATGCTGCACCTACATTGTTTAAGTCGGATCGT
>JAZOSI010000010.1:0-17524 GCA_045657065.1 Congzhengia sp.
ACAAACTAAAAAGACGGGCATCTGCCCGTGTTTTTTATATTTCTGAAAACTTAATCTCTTTAAAATATTTATCTACCAATTCTTTTGAAACAAAACCTGTTTCATAGAATTGTGTATTAGCAATTCCACACGCCATTCCGAGACAAATAGCATCTGTAGTTTTCATTCCACGGCTTATACCAACCGCAATGCCTGCTACTGTACTGTCACCTGAACCGACAGAGTTTTTTACCTCTACAACAGGAATTGTAAACTTGTAGAATTTCCCATCACACAAAGCAATAGCACCGTCTTTTCCAAGTGTTACTATTGGAAGCTCAATACCCTTCTTATACATCGCCAAAAGAGCATTTTTTATATCTTCTTCACTTTCTGTTTTACATCCTGTTAAAACGGAAAGTTCATCCTTGTTAGGTGACACCATATATGATTTTGCTTCGATTACGCTTTCAAGAAGTTTTCCACTTGTATCAACTATTATCTTCTTGCCATTTTCTTTTGCAATTTTAACAAGTTTACAATAAAAATCACTGTCAATGCCTTTAGGAACACTACCTGATGCACAAATGATATCAGCTTTTTTTACCTCTTCAGAAAAAGATTTTAAAAATAACTCTTCTTCCTCTTTTGTGACCTCAGGGCCTACTTCTAATATTTCACCTGATTTTCCGGTTTTATCTGAAATATTAACACATCTTCTTGTTTCTCCTGAAACTTTCGTAAAAAGGTTTATAATTCCTGCTTTTTCTACGCCTTCTTCTATGAAAGCTCCGTTATTTCCGCCTGTAAAACCCATAGCAACGGTCTCTTCACCGATGATTTTACCTACACGGGCAACATTTAATCCTTTGCCGCCTGCAGTGGCAGTCATATTATATGGTCTGTGAACATCGCCCATTTTGAATTCTTCAACAAAATATACCACATCCACAGCAGGATTAGGAGTAACTGTCAATATCATAATAAGTCATTTCCTCCATCATAAACAAAAAATACGCACTAAAATACATTTTTTAAATGTAGAAATATAAATAATCAAATTTCCGTAAACATTTTATGCTTTTTTGAGTTTTGCGAATGAACCCATTAAAGATTTCGTACCAACATCATCAAAAACAATCTCTAATTTCACATCATTTCCTGATGGCACAGCAGATAAAATCATACCCTTACCAAACTTACGGTGTACGACCATATCGCCTGGTTTGAAGTCAAAAGTAACACTAGTATCAACTGATTTCGGCTCTGCTTTTTTGCGTTCAAAGATTTTGTCAAACATTTCACTCTGTGAAGTTTGTGATCCGTGGTGGATATTCGTAGATTTTTTCTCTTTTACAACATTCAGATATTTATCAGGTATCTCTTCAACAAAACGCGATATTTTACTGTAAGTTGAACCGCCGTACATCGACCTGCGGTCTGCATATGTCAAAAACAATTCCTTTTTCGCTCTTGTTATTCCTACATAACATAAGCGTCTTTCTTCTTCTATTTCTTCCGAAGAAAACATCGAGCGTTGGCTCGGGAAAAGTCCATCTTCCATGCCACACATAAATACAACAGGAAATTCAAGACCTTTTGCCGAATGCAAGGTCATAAGCACTACACTTTCCTGTTCTTCGTCGTAATTATCCACATCAGCAATAAGCGCCGTACCTTCCAAAAATTCTGACAAAGTAGGCTCTTCTGTTGATTTTTCGTATTCATGTGCAGATACAATGAACTCCTGTATATTTTCAATTCTTGTCTGATTTTCTACGGAATTTTCAGCATTCAGCATTTCAGAATAACCGGAATTATAATAAAGTTTTTCTAAAATTTGTGAAGGACTGCTCATATCTGCAGTATTTTTTATTCCCTCAATCAATGAAACAAACTCTCCTAATTTTGACACTACTTTTGAGAGTTCTGCGAATTTATCAGCATGCTTCATAACTTCAAACATACTTATATTGTGTTCAGCAGCAATCGCTGCCACTTTTTCCACCGTGGTCAAACCTATTTTTCTTGACGGTTCGTTTACAACACGAATAAGAGAAATATTGTCATTGGGATTGAATACAAGTCTTAAATATGCAAGCATATCTTTGATTTCTTTTCTGTCATAGAAACGAAGACCTGCTAAAACTCTATAAGGAATACCGTAACCTGAAAGTGTTGTTTCAAGTACACGGGACTGAGCGTTAGTTCTGTAAAGAATTGCAATATCTGAATATTTTTTATCTTCGTGCACGCATTTATCAATAGTCTTGCTGATATAATCAGCTTCTGCATATTCGTTATCTGCTTCGTATAAAGTAATTTTTTCGCCAGTTCCGTTGCTTGTCCAGAGTTCTTTTCCTTTTCTTGAAAAGTTGTTTGCAATTACATTATTCGCTGCATCAAGTATGTTTTGCGTTGAACGGTAATTCTGTTCAAGCTTTATAACGCGTGCATTTTCATAATCACTTTCAAAATCTAAAATATTATTGATATTTGCACCACGGAATTTATAAATACTCTGGTCGTCGTCACCAACAACACAAATGTTTTTATATTTTCCTGCAAGCATACTTGTCAGAATATACTGTGCATTGTTTGTGTCCTGATACTCGTCAACAAACACATAACGGAACTTGTTCTGGTAATATTCAAGTGCTTCACTGTCGCAGGACAAAAGCTTTACTGTAAGTGTTATAATATCATCAAAATCCAAAGCATTTGCTTCAAAAAGTCGTTGCTGATAAATTTTATAGCACTCGCCTATCTGTGTTCTTCTTAAATCTCCCGCGTGTGCTGCCAAGTACACATCAGGTTCAAAGAGATTGTCTTTTGCTGAAGATATTTCAGCAAGAACATTTTTAGGAGGAAATACTTTTTCGTCCATTTTAAGCTCTTTCATACATCTCTTTATAAGCGTTTTCTGGTCAGCTGAATCATAAATTAAAAAATCCTGCTGATAACCGAGCCTTGTTATGTATTTTCTCAATATCTTCATACATATCGAGTGAAATGTGCCAATCCACATTCCATCACTATTATCGCCTAATATTGCTTCAACTCGGCTTTTTAATTCATTTGCAGCTTTGTTTGTAAAGGTAATAGCAAGTATCCCATAAGGGTATGTGAGCTTCTGCTCCAATATGTAAGCAATTTTATTTACCACAACCGTGGTTTTACCTGAACCTGCACCCGCAAGTATGAGAAGTGGTCCGTCAGTTGTTAATATCGCTTCTTTTTGTCTTTCGTTAAATTTATCTAAATTCATAATTGTTCCTCAATGATTGATTTTAATATATCAAGAGCGCGTTCTGAAATTTTCGCATATCTTTCTCTTTTGTTTTTGATTCTTTCGGGGTAACTTTCGATAATTCCAAAGTTAATATTCATAGGCTGAAAATCAGAACCGTTAATTTCGGAAATATAGTGGGATAACGCACCTGTTGCCGTTGTATTGGGAAAATCTACAGCTTCTTTTCCTAAAATTTTACGACTTGCCGCAATCCCTGCAACTATCCCTGATGATGCAGATTCTACATAACCTTCCACACCGGTCATCTGTCCTGCAAAAAACAAGCCGGGACGCTTTATGCACTCGTAATTAGAATTAAGTGTGCCAGGTGAATGAATATATGTATTTCTGTGCATTACACCGTATCGTGCAAATTCTGCGTTTTCAAGACCCGGTATCATAGAGAATACTCTTTTTTGTTCAGGGAATTTTAAATGTGTCTGAAATCCTACAATATTGTAAAGAGTTCCTTCTTTGTTATCCTGTCTTAACTGCACTACTGCATAGTAACTTTCGTTTGTTTCGGGATGATTTAATCCTACGGGCTTTAATGGTCCGAAAGTAAGAGTATCTTCTCCCCTTTTCGCCATAACTTCAACAGGCATGCAACCTTCAAAGACTTTATCATTTTCAAACTCTTTGAGTTCTGCTGTTTCAGCAGAAACAAGTGCTTCATAAAACGCCTTATATTCTTCTTTTGACATAGGACAATTTATGTAATCTGCAGTACCTTTGTCGTATCTTGCTTTTCTGTAAACTTTACTCTTATCAATAGACTCGTATGTTACAATGGGAGCTGCCGCATCGTAAAAGTACATATAGTCATTTCCCAAGAATTTGCCTATTTTTTCAGACAAACTATCAGATGTCAAAGGACCAGTAGCTATAATTACCACTTCATCGTCAGGTATTTTTGTGATTTCTTCTTCGATAACTGTGATATAAGGATTGTTCCTTATTTTATCAGTCATCATTTGTGCAAAACCGATTCTGTCCACTGCCAGAGCTCCGCCTGCAGGAACTCGCGTTGCATCTGCACATTCTGTGACCAAAGAACCCAGAAGACGCATTTCTGCCTTTAATAACCCTGCGCCGTTTTCTAATGTGTCTGCTCTCAAAGAATTTGAACACACAAGTTCACCCAGCAAATCAAGATGATGTGCCGGGGTCTTTTGCTTGGGTTTCATTTCGTACAAAGTAACCTGTATTTTATTTTTAGCTAATTGCCAGGCAGCCTCGCATCCTGCAAGTCCGCCACCTATAACTGTTGCTTTCATCATTTCTTTCCTTTATGCACTGCTTTGTATTTTTCTATCATTCTAACGGGGTTGTATGCTCTTTTTGCATATCGCATACCTTCAACACCCATATCTTCCTCGCGGTTAATGAATTTATATTCTGACCATTCATTTTTGCAAAAATCACGATTTATTACATTGAATGCTCCTCGAAAGTCTATGTCTGCAAATTCAATCGGCACATGTGCCATATCGTCTGTAATCGCCTCGCCGCCTGTAAAGGCAACTAACTTTCCATCCACTCTCAAGCCTGCACATACAACTCCGAGCTTGTCCATATTCTCTAAAAACAGCAATGTTGCTTTCTCGGCACTTCCGGTATCGTGATTTGTCTGTCCTGCTTCCCATTTAAAGAATAGCTCTTTTATTTCATCGATATTTTCGATACTAAGACGCTCATATGTGTAGTCATAAAGCTTTAAAAATGCGTTTAAATGGTTTCTTTTCTGTTGATATTTATTTCCTTTAAGCTTTATCAGATCTTCTACAAGATACACATAATCAGCATTATTTTCATCAGAATAAATCTCAAATTTACCAGGGAAAATCGTTTCCAGTTCTTGTGACTGTTTTTCATCCATAAGAACGAACACAGGTTTTTCCATGAATTCATACGCTTTTTTTACTGCAGCAATTCTATCTCCATTGCCATAGGGATAAGAACATACACATCCATTTTTGCCGCAAAAAACAACAACCAGGCAACCATCAGTAATTGCATATCTGATGCGCCCGTCAAAAGACCAAGTATATAGCGTTGTAAAACTTAATGTAGAATTTTCCTGTTTTCCTATATAGCTTAAAAACAATTCTTTGTCATTAAGAGTTATTTCTTTTAATTCCAACATTGTTATAACCTCAAATCAGGTAATCATTAAAAAGATTACATAATTCTTTATATATCTCTTCGTGATTTAATTTCACATCGTTAAATATTTCAAACGCAAGTATCCCTTGCAAAATCAACATACCAAGTCCGTTGATAATCTTTGCACCTTTTTTCTCCGCTTCTTTTAAAAACACTGTCTTTGCAGGATTATAAATAATATCACAACAAATTGTATTTTCGTCAATGATTTCCATAAAATCGCAAGGATTTTTATCTGAATGCGGATGCATTCCTAAAGGTGTTGTATTGATAATAATATCATACTTTTCATTTATGTTAATTTCATCAAAAAATAGCGTACTGCTATATTTTTTTACGATTTCGCCAATTGTATGTATTTTTTCTTTAGTTCTTGCAGTAATTGTAATCGAGTTTGCTCCATACTCTGCCAGTTTGTAACATATCGACCGTGCAGAGCCTCCGGCACCAATGACTAAAATGTTTTTATCTTCAATTTCGCATCCTTCAACCAATAAAGACTGACAAAAACCATCACCGTCTGTATTGTATCCATACCATTTTCCTGATCTTTCTACGATGGTATTAACTGAATTCATGCGAATAGCATCATCTCTTATCTCATCAAGTTCTTTCATTATCTCAATTTTATGTGGAGATGTGATATTGAAACCTGATGCGTTGTTTTCTTTAAACTTTTCAATTGTTTCATGGAGTTTTTCGGGCACAACATCAAATGCATCATAAGTCATATTGATATCCAGCTTATCTGCAATATATGAATGCATTCGGGGTGAAAGTGAATGTTCAATTGGGGTTCCTATTATTCCAAAAAGTTTCTTTGAATTCATATGTATCACCTGAAATTATTTTACCGGAGCGATAAGATTTATTATTTTTCCTACAAAAAATACTATTTCATTTGACTTGTCAATTGCTATTCTTTTACCTGCTGCTTTTCCGCCAATTGTAAGCGCCGCAACCACAGCTGTCATTAGTGTTGTCATAAAAAATTTGCTTAAATTTATTCCGGATGACAAAATCATAGTTACAATAACAGTTGTAGTACCACCCGAAATAATGCCAACAATATCACCAATAACATCATTACAAAACGATCCTACTCTGTCTGCGCTTCTAATAAGGCGTACAGCTTCTTTTGCTCCTCTGATTTTTTGAGAAGACAGTGAGTGAAAAGGTATTTCATTAGCAGATGTAACCGCTACACCTATAATATCAAACAAAATGCCTACAAGCACAAACACTATTAAAATAACAAAAGCCATGGCTAAATTAACACTGTTCATTAATCCTGCCTGTATCATCTGAAGCAAAGCAGATATAACAAAAGTCAGGAGTACGACAGTAATAACCCACCTACGGCCTTTTTTTTCTCTTTCTTTTTTCTTATTTGTGATTTTCTTGTCTCTACTATCGTCAGACAATTTCTACACCAGCCTTTAAAATTTTTAAATAAAAATAGGTGGCAATACAATGGGTAAATTTTGCGGTTTAGGTCCGGTAGGATTTCCCGACCAGCTACTGAAATGTCGCCATAACAGCCGTTTCCGTTTAAAGCTTGTCCTGTACGGTTTCCCTATACAGAACCGGATCACCACTTAAATCCACACTACAATCCCCAATGTATCTCGTGTAGAACAGCCTAGAGGTTTTCCCAAACAGTCAAACTTGTTCTTATCCTCTTTTGCAGTTATAATTTCAAGAAGCAATAACCTTACAGTTTTGGCCGAAACTGCAAGGTTTTATCAACTATCCGCTATAACCACTCAAGGCAGGCTACGCTGTCCACAGCACTCATGCAACGAATTGCAATCGCACCGAGCGACAGGTTTAACCCTGTTTCGTACCTTAGTAAGTCCTCATAAAAACAGAAAAGCAGATAAAGCACAAGAACAGGTCTCCACGGAAGAGGGGTCGTCATTCGCATGCCATTGCAAAGCGCCCCTAAACCTTAACTTCCAGCACCAACCCCCGACTGGGCGTCGAAAGCAAGCACCAGAAACTTCATCGATGTGCCCTTTAACGGATTTTTAGGCCCGTCCTGGGAACAAGCAGATCTGACTAGGATACTGCACCACCTAATTTTATTAACTTTTATTGTTGCGAATTACATCGTAAATATAACATATTTTATAAAAATAGTAAAGTCTATTTTATATTTTTAATAAAAATTTAACCATCAGATATTACGGCTCAACAGAAAGTTTGCAAGTTCTTTTAAAAACTCTGCTTTCTCGCCATAACGGGACAGAGTTTCAACTGCTTTTTGTGTATAATCGCAAAGAAGTTTCTCCGCTTGTTCAAGTCCGTATATGCTTACAAATGTAGACTTTTCCAATGCAGAATCCATACCTGTTTTTTTGCCAAGTTCCTCTTCGTTTCCTGTTACATCTAAAATATCGTCTTTTATCTGGAATGCAATACCTAAATATCTTGCGAATTCTTCCATTGCAATTAGATCTTCTTTATCGCCACCGCCAACGAGTGCGCCGATTTTTGCAGATGCCATAATAAGTGCCGCAGTTTTGTGCAGATGCATAGTCATTAAAGTTACAGCATCAATGGTTTTGCCCTCTGATTCTATATCGATAATCTGACCGCCTATCATACCGTCGATACCGGACGCAGTAGCAAGTTCTGTCATTGCAGCGAGTGTCATATTAGGTGAAACCTCTGAATTTTTGAGCATTGTTTCAAAAGCATAGTTTAATAATGCATCCCCAGCTAAAACTGCAACCGCTTCACCGTACACTTTATGATTTGTAGGTTTACCGCGACGCAAATCGTCGTCATCCATACAGGGAAGGTCGTCGTGTATTAAAGAATATGTGTGAATCATTTCAATGGCACAGGCAAAAGGCATTACGCTTTCTCGCGCCCCATCCATAAGTTCAGCACACGCCATCATAAGTACAGGTCTTATACGCTTTCCACCTGCATGAAGACTGTAATTCATCGCCTTATAAATTGTTCCTTGGAGACACTCTTTTTCTTCAAGGTAGGAAGAAAGGTATTTATTTACTTCAATAATTCGTTCTTCAAATTCTTTGTAAAAATCCATCATCATTCCTCCTCTGTCGCGTCCAGGGAGCCTGATTCGGTTAAGATTTTAATTTTTTGCTCAGCCGAATCTAAAACTTTATGACAGTCGTTTGAAATTTTCACTCCCTTTTCAAAGAGCTTCACTGCATCCTCTAAAGAACATTCTCCATTTTCTAAAGTTTTTACGATTGTTTCAAGTTCTTCAATTGATTCTTCAAAAGTTTTATTTTTTGCCATCAGTTTTACCTCCCGATGAATTTTCTCTCATATAATAAAACAGATATTGCTGTGCATAACCTGCAAGGTCAGAAAATTTATTTTTTGCAAATTCATGAATTGATAACTCTCCGATTTCGTCACTGTAAAGACTGCCTATCGACCGTTTTACCCATACATCAACAGGAAATGTTTCTTTCCGTCCATTACCAAAAAGCAATATGCAGTCAGCGACCTTGTTTCCTATTCCTTTTATTTTCATAAGCTCATTACGAGCTTCTTCTGTTGTTGATCCCTTTACTCTTTCAAGATTTACTTCGTCGGAGCTTATTTTACAAAACGCATCAATGAGATATGCATCCCTGTATCCTGCACGCAAAAAAGAAAGGTCTTCACGTGTTAAATCTTTGATCCTGTCAAGTTCCGGAAATGTATAATATGTACTGTTAAAAGCAGAAATTTTGTCGCCGTATTCTTGTGCAAATCTTTCGATTATTCCCTGAATACGCGGAATATTGTTGTTTGCAGAGATAATAAACGAGATAATACATTCAAATAAGTCCTGATTCAGAATTCTTATTCCTTTGCCAAATTCTGCACTGTTCTTCAAATGTATGTCACATGACAAAGTTTCTTTGATTTTTTTATAGTCGGTTCCAAGATCAAAATAATCGTACCATATATCAGAAAACTCTTCGTCTGTGGTGTTCCTGATGATTACCTTTTCATCTTCTGACGAGACATTTATAACTCTGTTTTTTGCAATAATTGTATAACTCCCGTCATTTTCTTTTGTAAAACGGAAACACTGTCCGCACTCAAAAATATGTTTGGGAACAAAGTCGTCTGAAATTCCTTTTATCTCAATGTACTTCTCCACTTTTTTCTCCTTTTAATCAGGTCTTCCTGTGAGTTCTCCTTCTTCTATGAGTCCTTCATAGTCAAGCTGACGAAGTGCTTCATACAATATTATAGCCACAGAGTTAGAAAGGTTTAGTGATCTTGAACCTAATGTCATAGGAATTCTTATGCATTTGTCGTAATTCTCTTTTAACAACGGTTCAGGTAAACCTCTTGTTTCTTTTCCGAAAAACAAATAATCTTCGTCAGAAAACTTTACATCCGAGTGTCTATGTTTTGCTTTTGTGGTACAAAAATAGTAATTTCCGGGACATTTGCTGAAGAAATCATCAAGGTTTTCATAATATCTTATGTCCAGTTCGTACCAATAATCGAGTCCTGCTCGTTTTAATTTTTTATCGTCAACAGTGAATCCCATCGGTTTTATTATATGTAACACGCTTCCTGTTGCTTTACAGGTACGCGCTATATTTCCCGTATTCTGTGGGATTTCAGGCTCTACCAAAACTATATTTATAGCCATTTATTCATCTTCCTCATCAAATATATAATCATAAACATAATCCCAGAAAGTTTCTGCACCTTCCTGGTTGTTTACTGAAAACGGAATCAAAATATCTCCTTCATCAAGTTCCAATTCTTCAATAATCATTTCAAGATTTTTTTCCAGTGCAGTTTTGCCGAGTTTGTCAGATTTAGTAGCAAAAACAACAAGCTGACCGCCTGAGCGTCTTATAGCCTGTGCCATATCTTTGTCATCTGCCGTAGGCTTATGACGGCAATCAACAAGCAAAATCACCTGCTGTAACTGTCGACGATACGAAAGATAATCGCCAATGATCGTGGTCATATTTTTTCTTTCGCCGTGGCTTGCCTTAGCGTAGCCGTAACCAGGAAGGTCAACGAGCATAAGTTTGTCATCAATGTTGTAAAAATTGATAGTTACGGTTTTGCCCGGTTTTGCGCTGACACGCGCAAAATTCTTTCTGTTCAGTATTTTATTAATCATAGAAGATTTGCCTACATTTGATCTGCCTATAAAAGCAATTTCCGGCATAGTTGTTACCGGATAGTGCTCTTTTTTTACAGCTGAAAGCAAAAACTCCGCCTTGTGAACATTTACCTTCATAATTGTCCTCTTTCTATAAAAGTGCAGTTTTTAAAACTTCATTCATTTCGCGCGCCATCACGATATTTACGTTTTCTTTTACTACATCTTCAAGTTCGTCAATGTCTTTTTTATTTTCCAAAGGAATAATAACAGTCTTGATTCCTGCCTGGTAAGCTGCTAATGTTTTTTCACGAAGTCCGCCAATGGGTAAAACTCGTCCCCTGATTGTAACTTCGCCCGTCATAGCGACTTTATGGTTTACTGCCTTTTCTGTCAATGCAGAAACAAGTGCTGTTGCAATGGTTATACCGGCAGACGGACCGTCTTTAGGTGTTGCGCCTTCAGGAACATGGATGTGAATGTCACAATTTTTGTAAAATTCTGTATTTTTAATACCGAGTTTTTTAGAATTTGAGCGCACATAACTTACTGCAGCTTTTGCAGATTCTTTCATTACGTCGCCAAGCTGACCTGTAAGTTCAAGATTTCCTGTACCGTCCATAATATTCACTTCAACAGACAAAGTATCTCCGCCTACCTGTGTCCAGGCAAGACCGGTTACAACGCCGATTTCGTCTTTTTTGTTGGCGTATTCGTCAGAAAAGATTTCCTTACCAAGAAATTCTTCTAAGTTCTTACTTGTAACTTTTACTTTTTCTTCTGGGTTATCAACTATCTTAAGGGCAGTTTTTCTCAAAACATTTGCTATTTTGCGTTCTAATGCACGAACCCCTGCTTCTTTTGTATAGTGAGCAATTATTCCTTTTATAGCTGAATCGTTAATTGATACATTCTTCTTTGTAAGACCATGTTTCTTCATCTGTTTTCCTAGTAAATGATTTTTGGCTATATGGAATTTTTCCTCAGATGTGTATCCCGGAATTTCAATAATTTCCATACGGTCTAAAAGCGGTCTTGGGATTGTATCAAGGGTATTTGCAGTTGCAATAAATAAAACATTCGATAAATCAAAATCGACTTCCATAAAGTGATCACGGAATTTGGTATTTTGTTCAGCATCAAGCACTTCCAAAAGTGCTGCTGCAGGGTCTCCTCTGTAATCTGATGCCATTTTGTCAATTTCGTCAAAAAGCATCAGGGGATTGTTTGTACCTGCCTGCTTTAATGCCGTAATAATTCTGCCGGGCATAGATCCGATGTAGGTTCTTCTGTGTCCACGGATGTCTGCTTCATCACGGATACCGCCTAAAGAAATGCGAGCATAACTCCTGCCCATACTTTCGGCAATGGATTTCGCTATTGAAGTTTTACCTACCCCGGGAGGTCCTACAAGGCAAAGTATAGGCCCTGCCATTGAACCTGTGATTTTCTTTACTGCAAGGTATTCCATCACACGCTCTTTTACTTCTTTTAAACCATAATGGTCGCGGTCTAACACTTCTTTTGCATTGCTTACTTCCAATGTATCTTTTGTGAAATTATTCCACGGAAGGTCGCAAATCCACTCAAGATACGTTCTGATAACGTTTGCATCAGGGTTATTTACTGACATTTTAGAAAGGCGAGAAAGTTCTTTTTCACACTTTTCTACAACATTTTCGGGAAGTTCAAGTTTTTGTAATTTTTCTCTGTATTCTTCAACTTCAAACTCTCCGCCGTCATCACCTAACTCTTCGTGAATCACTTTCAGCTGCTCACGAAGAAAATATTCTTTCTGATTCTGGTCTATATTTTTCTTTACTTTTCTTTCAATATTTGTGTCGACTTCTGCGATCTGAATTTCTCTTATTAAAAGTTCCAGAAGTTTTTCAGCACGCTTTCTTGTGTCTTCAATATTTAAAATTTCCTGCTTATCAGAAAGTTTAAAAGGCATATTTGATGCGATGCTATCTACAAGGCGCACAGTATCTTCTGTGTTTTCTAAAGACAAAACGAAATCACTGCTGATTCTGTTGTTATAATCGCGGTAATTCATAAATTCGTCGACAAGTTTACGGCGAAGAGCCTCATTTTCAATAGATGTCTCGTCATAGTCATCGTCTTCAATTTCATTTACAACCGAAACAAAATACGGTTTTGTCTTTACAACATCGTATATTTTTGCACGCTTAATACCCTCAACGAGTACACGAACTGTATTGTTGGGCATTTTGACTACCTGACTTATTTTACAGATTGTACCCACATCTTCCAAATCAGTTGTTTTTGGGTTTTCTATTGTGGGGTCTATCTGCGCAGTTACAAACGCAAGTTGTTTGTTTACCATTGCATTTTCTAAAGCAAGCAATGATTTTTCTCTCGCAACATCAAAATGTATAAGTGTATTTGGAAACACTACCAACCCACGCAAAGCTAATGTTGGTAATGTTGTGGTTTGTATAATTTTGGTTTCTTCCATTGTTACCTCCGGGATTGTCTGTTACTCTGATATATTCCAGACATCTTTGTTTTTATCTGTTATAATAAGCTCAAAAATATCTTTGAACTCTTTTTCCAGTAATTCTTTCACATATTCGCAGAATATAATTTCTGCATTATAATGAGGCACTTCTACAAGTGCAATATCATTTTCATAAGCAAATCTTGCGTGGTGGTACTTTATGTCACCTGAAATGTAAAGATCTGCACCCATTTCTTTGGCAGAATATACAAAATCCGCTCCACCGCCGTTACAAACTGCAATTTTGCGTACTTTTTTATTCTTATCTCCCACATATCTTAATGCAGAAAGATCGAATTCATCTTTTACTTTTGCAAGAATATCTGACAATTCACACTCATCGCACAAATCAGCAAGTCTGCCTATTCCGTTTCCATCTATTGAAGTACGATTTTTAGTTTTTACTATTTTGTCCAGAAATAAATCACATAAGCCTGAATCTGCACTGTCAAAATTTGTATGTACAGAAACAAGGGCGATGTCATTTTTTATAAGAGCAATAACGCTTCTCGCACACGCATCATCTGAAACCACTCTTTTTAAAGGTGAAAATATCAAAGGATGATGAGAAATGATAAGGTCACAGCCTCGCTCTTTCGCATCTGCCACTACTTTTTCATCCACATCAAGTGTTATCATTATTTTTTTAATTTCTTTATTTTTGTCACCAACCAAAAGACCTACATTATCGTAATCTTCTGCTAATTCAAAAGGTGCAAACGACTTCAAAAAGTCAATTATTTTATTCAGTTCTGCCATTTTGCACACTCCTTTTTCAATTCCATTAAATCTGACAATAATCTCATAAAATACTGCGCACGCTTTTTTGCTTCTTCGTTATCAGTATTTTTAATTGAATTTACTGCTTTTTCATATTCATAGATTTTGCCATCAATAAGTTCAGGCAGGAATTTATCTTTATTTTCTATCAATGCTTTTCCGATATAAAAATAGATTTCTTTTTCGATTTTCATTTCTCCAGGAACTGCAGAAATAACCGTGTAAATCTTATCTCCTTCTTTGGCAAGGCGTCCATTTTCTATCGAAAAACCGTTTTCTGATAAGTATTTCCTGGTTTCTTCCACTGCAGTCATCGGTTGGATTATGAATCTTTTTACAGAAGTCAGGCGGTCTTTATCGTTTTCTATTATATTGTTTATCAGTATTCCGCCCATTCCTGCTATGACCACGGTGTCAACTTCTCCGTCAATTATATTCTCCAAACCGTTTGAAAGTCTGGTGGAAATTTTACTTTCAAGAGAAAATTTTTTGATATTTTTTTCAGCTCGCAACAGCGGTCCATTATTTATATCCATAGCCAGAGCCTTTTCACATTTTCCTGACAAAACAAGGTATACAGGAACATAGGCGTGGTCAGTACCGATGTCTGCAACAGAGTATGAATTTTTAACTAATTCAGCTACCGCAAACAGCCTCGGTGTCATATAAGAGTGTATATTCAAATGCGCCCACTTCCTCTATTTAATAATATATTTGAGTATATCATAATTTAAAAAAAGTGTCAACAAAACAATGTTTTTCTTTACATTTTTGAAACATTATGTTATTATAAAGCAGAATTCGTTAATTTTAAGGAGTTTTATATAATGTTTAATAACAAACCACTCCCGCACGCCTGGGATGAATTGGTGCAAAAACTTACATATATGCCGGCTATCGTAAAGACGATAGAAAAAATTTACGACACCAACTGGTCAATGAATGCTAACCGTCACGATCACTTCGAAATGGTTTATATAAAAAAAGGCAGTGCTGTTTTCCAGGTAGAAGGCATCGATGTTAATATGCCACCCCACTCCATCATAATTATAAAGCCGGAAAAGTGGCATAAATTTGTGGTAAAATCCGATGTGTGTGAGCTTATCGTTTTAAGCTTTACATTTAATTCAGAAAAAGATGACTCTGACAACCATGTTTCATTTACTGATTTTGTGGAATACATCGAAGATGATGCAACTGGCGATTATTTGTTCCTTTCTTTAAACAAGAAAAACGATATCGTACATATTTTAAACAGAATTTCGAGAGAACAGATCAAGCCACAGGTTTGGGGAGATTTTTTAAGTTGTCTTTTAATTATTGAACTTTTTGTACTTCTTTCAAGAACTCTAAAACAGGACCTTGAGCAGAGTTCTAAAAATCGCAACCTTAAACTTCACGAACTTTTAAACATCGCCAAAGAATATATCGACAACAACTATGATAAAGATCTGACACTGTCACAGGTCGCAAAATATATTTATCTTTCTGACAGTTATTTCGCACATTCATTCAAGGACAAATTCGGTATTAGTCCGAAAAGTTATATTCTGAAAGTCAGAATTGAAGCCGCTAAAGAATACTTAAAAAACACCGATACAAAAGTTGCAGATGTTGCAAAATTTGTTGGTTTTTCAAGTCAGCAGAGATTTAATGATATATTCAAAAAGCACGAAGGCGTAACACCCTTGAATTATCGACAGAAATGCAAAATAGAAAGACTTAATTATCCAGAATATCCACAGACTGTTAATATGGATGTATAAAAGAAAAGCCACCCGGATGGGTGGCTTTCATTTTTAGTAATCTCTTCTGTTGTCGTTTTTGTTCTGGTTATTTTTGTTTTCGTTTCTGTTCTGGTTGTTGTTCTGATTGTTGTTGTTTTCGTTTCTGTTCTGATTGTTGTTCTGGTTTCTGTTCTTATTATCCATAATATCCTCCAGGCAAAATATTTTTTTTGAGCCAACGCTCACAAAAATATTATCTCTCAAAACAAAAACATTATACCTTATTTATTTTTATCATTAAACAAAATTACATTTACAAAATCTTCATTTGATTTTGTACGAACAAGGTTGGAAATCAGATTTTCTGTTACTTCCTGGGTTGATTTTCCTGAAAGTTCACGCCTGATTGACCATACAGCTTCAAGCTCTTTTTCGTTCTGTATAAGTTCTTCTTTTCGTGTTCCTGATTTTGCGATATCAATAGCAGGAAAAATTCTCTTTTCCTGTAATTTTCTGTCAAGATGAAGTTCCATATTGCCAGTACCTTTAAACTCTTCGAATATCACATCATCCATACGACTACCTGTTTCAATCAAAGCGGTAGCAAGGATGGTCAGGCTTCCGCCGTTTTCGATGTTTCGTGCAGCGCCGAAGAATTTTTTAGGCTTATGAAGAGCCGCAGGGTCAAGACCACCCGATAATGTTCTTCCTGATGCAGGAACTGTAAGGTTATATGCTCTTGCAAGTCTTGTGATTGAGTCAAGAAGCACTACAACGTCTTTGTTTTGTTCTACTAATCTTTGAGCTCTTTCGAGTACTATTTCTGCCACTTTGGCATGATGTTCCGGAACCTGATCAAATGTAGAATATACCACATCGCCTTTTATTGACCTTTTCATATCTGTAACTTCTTCCGGTCTTTCGTCTATTAAAAGTACTATCAGGGTAACTTCCGGATGATTTTCTTCGATACTGTTTGCGATATTTTTTAAAAGCGTTGTTTTGCCAGCTTTGGGCGGTGCAACAATTAAACCTCTTTGCCCCTTTCCTATAGGTGCTATCAAATCAACAAGTCGCATTGCATAGTCCTGTTGTTTTGTAGAAAGACGTATTCTATCTTCAGGGAAAACAGGTGTTAAGTATTCAAATGGCTTTCTTCTTATTGCTTTGTCAGGCGTGTCGTCATTTACATGCTGGACATAGATTAAAGCCGGGAACTTCTCTTCTTCTTTTGGAGCTCTCGCTATGCCAGTGATTTTATCGCCTGTTTTTAAATTGAATCTTCTTATCTGGACAGGTGAAACATACACATCTTTCGGTGTAGATAGATAGTTTTCACCTCTTAAAAAACCAAATCCGTTATCGGGAAGCACTTCTAAAACTCCCGATACCATATTGTCGCCTTCATTGATTGTAAGTCCATCTTGTTTTTTGTTTTCAGCGGTTTTGACAGCTTCGATTTCTGAAATCAAAGCATCTTTTTTAAGCCCGGTATAATTTTTCATACCTAGGGACTTTGCAATTTCTCTCAGTTCGGAAATTTTTTTAGAAGATAAATCCATAAATTGCCTCCGATATAAAATTTTAGTTGTATAGGAAAAATAAAAAAAGAATCAAAAGTTAAAGTTACCGCAGCAGAAAACTCTGCTGCGGTATTTAAAATTAGTTGATTTTATATGTAAAACCGTATTTGTCTTCGATGATACCTTTCTGGATACCTGTAATTGTGTCATACAAGAACTGTGAAACTTTACCGATTTCGTTGTTGTTTATAACCATTTTTTCGCCTTTGTAGCAAAGTTCGCCAACAGGTGAAATAACAGCAGCTGTACCTGTACCGAATACTTCTTCAAGCTTACCTGCTTTGTATGCTTCAACAACTTCGTCAATTGATACTCTTCTTTCGCTTGCTTTGTAGCCGTAAGCTGTAAGTACCTTCAATACAGAGT
>JAZOSI010000011.1:0-23376 GCA_045657065.1 Congzhengia sp.
ACCAATATGAAGCAAAAGCTCTGTGCCGTCGTTTGCTGTAATACAAAATGCGTGTTTTGAATCGGTGATATCTATTATTTCGCCGTCAACGGGGCTGTATATATTTCCATTTTCGGGAATAACTGCCGCACCGTCCCCTAAAATGCGTTCCGAAAAAGCTTCATCAGGCACGCTGTCTAATTTTACAGCAATACCGTCCATAGGCGAATATACCGCCATTTCTTTTTGTTTTTTAGAAAGTCCAAACATAAGATACTCCTCACTTTGAATTTATAATACTTTCACGTACGGGCAAAATATACGGCGGCGATACGGAAAGCTCATCCGCACCCAAATGTATGAGTTTTTCTGTCATAGTAACATCCGATGCCAGTTCTCCGCAAATTCCTACCCATATACCATGTGCGTGAGCGCATGTGCAGGTGGTTTCTATCAGTTTTAACACCGCTTCGTGGTCAGGCTTATAGTATCTGTCGAGTTTCTCATTTTGTCTATCACAAGCAAGAGTATACTGTATCAAATCGTTGGTTCCTATGCTAAAAAAGTCCACCAGAGGTGCAAGCTCATCTGATATAATTGCTGCTGCAGGGGTTTCTATCATTATGCCTATTTTTACATTATCATCATAGGGGATGTTTTCTTCTTTCAGTTCCTTTCTTACCATTTCTGCTATTGCCTTTGCCTGTATTACCTCTTCCGTCGATGTAATCATCGGAAACATAATCGAAAGTTTGCCAAATACTGATGCTCGGTACAAGGCACGGAGTTGTGTTTTGAAAATTTCAGTATTATCAAGGCAAATTCTGATTGCACGAAATCCCAATGCGGGATTTTCTTCTTTTTCTAAAGCGAGGCAATCTGCAGACTTATCAGCACCAATGTCCAATGTTCTTATGACAGTTTCTCTGCCATCCATAGCACACAGAACTTTTTTATACGCCTGAAATTGTGTGTCTTCATCGGGGAGTTCACTTTTTCCTATATATAAAAACTCGCTCCTGAAAAGTCCTATTCCCTCCCCATCATTTTTTAATACATCGTCCGTGTCATCAATACTTCCTATATTGGCATACAGATTTATCTTCTTGCCTGAAAGGGTTTTTGACTCTTTTCCAATCAATGATGAAAGATATATGTGTCTTCTTTCTATTTCTTCGCATTTGGTCAGAATTTTATCTCGGGTGTTCTCATCAGGCGAAACGAAAACCTCTCCCGTGTCTGCATCTACTGCACATTCTTTCCCGTCAAAGTCATGATCCATACAACCTTTTACACAAATAATCGACGGAATGTTCATAGAACGGGCAAGAATTGCTGTGTGAGAGTTTTTTGAACCTCGTTCTGTTACAAAAGCCGCTATTTTGCTTTTGTCCAGATTTATAGTCTGGCTTGGCGTTAAGTCATAGGCAAAAATTACCGTGTTTTCTTTTAGTTCGTGCGTTTCGTCTGCGTTTTTCAATGAAGAAATCACACCGTTTTTTATGTCTTCAATATCGGCAGTTCGCGCCATCATATATTCATCGTTGGTTGCCGTCAGGGAATCCGATAAGATTTTTGCTGCCTCCGATACTGCAAATTCTGCATTTACACTCTGCTCAAAAATAATGCTTTCGGCACAGTCGGTTAAACTCCCATCTTCCAGCATCATAATGTGAATCTGGAAAATCTCAGCATCATCCTCTGATGCTACCTCAACTGTTTTTTCATATAATACGCCTAATGCTTCTTTGGTTTTTTCTACTGCTGTTTTAAATCTTTCTATCTCTTTTGCCACGTTTTTAATCTCGCATTTTGTGACATTTGAAATGCTGTTTTCAAGTATTTTTATGTGACCTATGGCTACACCATTTGATGCAGGCGTTCCTTTCAAAATTATCATAAAGTTCCTCCGTGAAGTCTATAGATTTTTGGTTAAGTACTCACGTATTTCCTCGAGTGTTTTTTCTTCATCTGCACCTGATATGGTAATCTTTATTTCATCGCCGCATTTCACCGCAAGTGACATAAGTGCAAAAATTTTCTTCAAGTCAGCGGATCGACCTTTGCACTCCATAGTAACATCGCTCTTTGAGTCTTTTGCAATCTTTACTAAAGCACCTGCAGGACGGGCGTGGATACCGATTTCATCTTTTATAACATAGGTAAATTCGCACATAAAAAATCCCTCCAATCCATCATTTATACAAATATTATGGATTTTTCTTTTTGTTTTATTCGCAATTACAACTTCAAACTTTTTATAAATTTGCATTTTTTTGAAATTTTTTTGTTGATTTTATGGTAATTTTGGAATATAATATTTTGTATTAAAATATATAAGAGGGCAATTATGGTTTACAACAATATTTTGGAAGCAATGGGAAATACTCCCTTAATAAAACTTAATCACTTGACAGACGAAAATTCTGCTGATATTTTAGTGAAATTTGAAGGTCTTAATGTAGGCGGTTCAATCAAAACAAGAACTGCATACAATATGATTTTAGATGCAGAAAGTAAAGGTCTTTTATCAAAAGATTCAATAATCGTCGAACCCACAAGCGGAAATCAGGGTATCGGTCTTGCGCTGGTAGGTGCAGTTCGTGGCTATAAGACAAAAATTATTATGCCCGACTCCGTTAGTGAAGAACGCAGAAAGCTGGTAGAGCATTACGGTGCAGAAGTAGTATTGGTACACGACGCAGGAAATATCGGTGCGTGTATCGAAGAATGTCTCGCACTCGCTCTTAAAATGAAAGAAGAAAACCCCGATGTTTTCGTACCACAGCAGTTTGAAAACCCTGCAAACCCCGAAATCCAGCGCCTCAGCACCGCACAGGAAATTTTAGATGCGGTGGATGGTCCTATTCACGGATTTTGTTCAGGTATCGGCACAGGCGGTACAATCACAGGTATCGGCGAAGTATTAAAAGCTCATAACCCCGATATGACAATCTGGGCAGTTGAACCAGAGGACGCTGCTATCCTTTCAGGCGGTTCTATCGGAACACATATTCAGATGGGTATCGGCGACGGTATAATCCCCGAGATTTTAAATTGCGAGATTTTCGATGACATCTGTATCGTTACAGATGACGAAGCAATACATACATCAAAGACACTTGCTTCCAAAGAAGGTATAATGTGCGGTATTTCTTCAGGCACAAATGTTGCCGCCGCTATAAAGCTTGCCAAAAAATTAGGAAAAGGAAAAACCGTAGTAACAGTTCTTCCCGATACTGCGGAAAGATATTTTTCCACTCCCCTTTTTGAATAATAAAAAAACTATATACAAATGAACTGGAGGACAAAAATTATGGATTCAAACAAACGTCCCGAAACAATGGCACGTATCACAACAAAAGAATTAGCCGACGCATTTATTGCAGAACAGGTTGAAGCAATTCGTCAGCAGGTTGGCGACAAAAAAGTTTTGCTCGCTCTTTCAGGCGGTGTTGACTCATCAGTTGTAGCGGCACTCTTGATCAAAGCTATCGGCAGACAGTTGGTAAGCGTACACGTTAACCACGGTCTTATGAGAAAAGGCGAAAGCGAACAGGTTATCGAAATTTTCGAAAAAGGTCTCGACGCTAACCTTATATATGTTGATGCTACTGATAGATTTTTAGATCTTTTGGCAGGTGTTTCTGATCCTGAAACAAAAAGAAAAATTATCGGTAACGAATTTATCAAAGTGTTTGACGAAGAAGCAGCAAAAGTTTCCGATGTTAAATTCTTGGCTCAGGGTACAATCTACCCCGACATTTTGGAAAGCAAAGGCGTAAAAGCACATCACAACGTTGGCGGACTTCCTGAAGATATGGAAATGGAACTCGTAGAACCCGTAAAACTTCTCTACAAAGATGAAGTAAGAGTTGTAGGTTCAGCTCTCGGTCTTCCTGATGAGATGGTTTACCGTCAGCCCTTCCCGGGTCCCGGTCTCGGCGTAAGATGTCTCGGTGCTATTACACGCGACAGACTCCATGCTCTCCGTGAAGCAGATGCTATCCTGCGTGAAGAATTTGCAAAGAATGGTCTTGCCGGCAAAGTATGGCAGTACTTTATTGCTGTTCCTGATATGAAGAGCGTAGGCGTAAAAGACGACAAACGTTACGAAGGTTGGCCTGCTATCATCCGTGCAGTGAACACTGTTGACGCTATGACAGCTACAATCGAAGAAATCCCCTATGCACTTCTTCACCACATTACAGACAGAATTACTCACGAAGTCGATGGAATCAACAGAGTGTTACTTGACTTAACACCCAAACCGATTGGAACTATTGAGTGGGAATAAAACACAGGTGGTCCGATAAAATTTAATCAAAATATAAAAATTATTTGAAAGGAAACCTGTTAGAATGGAATTTATTCTGCAAATTATTCTACTTTGTGTAGGATTTGTTATGCTCGTCAAGGGAGCAGATTGGTTTGTTGACGGTGCATCAGGAATCGCAACAAAGTTTAAAATACCGCAGATTGTAATCGGTCTTACCATTGTTGCAATGGGAACAAGCGCCCCTGAAGCTGCAGTAAGTATAACCGCAGCTCTAAAAGGAAATGCAGATATCACCGTTGGTAATATTGTCGGCAGTAACATTTTGAATGTTTTAGTAATATTGGGGCTTTCGGCAGTAATTACGCCATTGGCTGTTGCTAAATCTACCATAAAAGTAGATATACCTTTTATGATAGCTATATCTTTATTATTTCTCGTAATGGGTTACGACGGTACAATAGCTTTATTGGAAGGGATCATTCTTTTAGTTGTTTTTGTCTCTTACCTTACATATCTGTTCGTTCTGGCAATAAAAGATAAAGACAATTCCGAAGAAGATATCAAAGAAATGTCTGTAGCAAAAGCTTTGGCGTGGACGGTTGTGGGTTTGGCACTTATCGTTTGCGGTAGCGATGTAACAGTAGATGCAGCAACAAAAATCGCTAAGTTTTTGGGCTTAAGCGAACGATTTATAGGACTTACTATTGTAGCACTGGGTACATCACTCCCCGAGCTCTTTACATCAGTATCAGCAGCAAGAAAAGGAAATGCAGATATTGCTATCGGAAACATTGTCGGAAGCAACATTTTCAACATCCTGTTTGTTGTAGGTTTATCAGCATCCATAATTCCGGTGCCGTTTGCAACCGGTTTCCGATTTGATACTATTGTTGCAATAATTGCAGGAGTACTTCTTTTTGCTTGCTCCTTAAAAGACGGAAAATTAAAAAAATGGGCGGGTGCTCTTATGCTCTTGTCTTATGTTGTTTACTTTGCTATGATTTGGTAATTATACTTCTTTTTATAATGAAAAACCCTTGCAGTAATCTGCAAGGGTTTTTGTTGCAAAATGTGACATTTTATGATAAAATATTATAAATTGTGACAAATCAAAGGAGCAATTTATGAATACAGTATTTATCATAAATCCCAAATCAGGCCAGGGAAAAGATGCAAATGCCTTAATAAAGGAAATAAACTCCGTAAATCAGGATGCACAATGCTATGTGACAACCGGAATTGGCGACGCTGAAAAGTTCGTAAGAAGCTACTGTGAGAAGAACGGTCCCGCCCGTTTCATTGCTTGCGGGGGCGACGGCACGTTAAACGAAGTTTTAAACGGTGCTATTTCATTTCGTGACGCAGAGGTTGGAGTTATGCCATCAGGTACAGGAAACGATTTCTGCCGTAATTTCGAGGGTGATTTTGCCGACATTGCCGCACAGATAAACGGCACTGTTATAAAAAGTGATGCTATCCGATTTACTACTAACGGAGAAACTCGTTATTGTGCTAATCTATTCAATATTGGGTTTGACTGCAACGTGGCTGATATGACGGGAGAAATGAAGAAAAAACCGTTTATTTCAGGTCATATGGCATATGTGGTTTCTATTTTAGTAGCCATTATCAAGAAAAAAGGTGCAGACTTAAAAATAGAAATCGACGGAAAAACAGTCCACGACGGTCCACTTCTTCTGAATGCGATTTCAAACGGTAAATGTTGTGGCGGCGGTATTCTTTCTAACCCTACTGCCGAAATTAATGATGGACTTATTGATACAAATATCATTTACAACATTCCCCGATACAGATTTGTAACTCTTCTACCCCGCTATATGAAAGGTACTCATATGGAAATGAAGGGTATCGAAAGATTTATCTTTAACACCAAATGTAAGAAGATAAAGATTACACCTAATACGGAAGGCTTCAGAATCTGTGCAGACGGCGAAGTGCAGGATGCAGGAGTAACTGAATTCGAGATCGTGCACGAAGCGTTCAATTTTGTAATACCAAAGGCTTGAAAAAACAGCACCGACCGCATAAAACACTGTATTAAAAGAATATATCTTATATGTAGAAAACCGCAAAAGCGGTTTTCTTTTTTGTTTTATGCTATGAACAAACTTCACCTCCCGTCGTACCTATGTACGACTTCGGGTATCCCCTTTGGGTTCAGTTTGTCCATTCTGTACTATTTTTTCTTTGCCTCGCAATCAGAAGAAACATAAAAAAGAGCATCGCAAAAGCGATGCTCTTTTATTATTGAATATTATCCTTCGTAAACGAGGTTAGCTGCGATCATATCGTCAACGTTTGCAGCATCCCACCATGCACCTGAAATGTCAACTTTTTCAGATACTTCTTTGCCTTCTAAAGCAAATACAGCCTGTTCAACAGCCTGATAACCGATCTGGAATGAATCCTGAGCAACAGCACCTACGAGTTTAGGACCTGTTGTTGCTTTCATCCATTCGATCTGTTTTGAACCTGCATCGTAACCGCAGAATTTGATTTCATCATATTTTGCGCCTGCTGCAGCGATTGCATCGTAAACCTGCTTAACAACACCTTCGTTTGTCATGAAGATTGCTTTTGCGCCTTTTTCGTATAAAGCTTCTAAAGCTGCTTTGTAAGCGTTGTCAGCATCCCCAGGTTTAACTTCTTTTTCGATAACATATTTGCCTTTTGTAGCAGCGTCAGCGTCAGCGAGTTCTGCGAACTTGTCGATGAAGCCCTGTGCTCTGTCGATACCTGTCTGTGTTTCGTCGTGCTGGATAACACCTACAACATATTTGTCAGCTGCTGCGATATCTTCTTTTAATGCTTCATAGAATTTTTCAGCATCGATCTGTGCTGCTAAGTAGTTGCTTGTAGCAACTGATGAAATGATGGGGTTTTTGCCTGCTGCATTTAAAGCTTCAATATCTTTTGCCCAGATACCACTGTCGAACTGTACAACAGGAATCTGTGCATCATAAGCCTGTGATAACATATCAACGAAGCCTTCACCGATTGTACCTAATACTAATGCAGATGCGCCTGAAGAAAGAGCTGTCTGAACCATTTCCATCTGTGAGGGAAGGTCTTTAGCTGATTCTGAAGCAGGACCTCTGAATGTGATGTTGTAGCCGTATTTTGCGCCTGCTGCTTCCGCACCAGCTTTAACTGACTGCCAGAAAGCATGAGATTCACCTTTAGCTACCACTGCGATTGTGCCTTTTGTTTCACCTGCATCGCCGGCACCACAGCCAACGAGCATTGCTGTTGCTAACACGAATACTGTTAACAATGCGATTAACTTTTTCATAATAAAATTCCTCCTTTTTATTTAATGCATAATTGCATTTGATTACTGTTCGATTGCTTTTGCTTCTGCTTTCTTTACTTTTTTGGGTTTTTCAACTTTAAGCTTTGTTGCGTTTTTATTTTTGATAACGTCCATCAACACCGCAACAACAACGATAATACCTGTTAAAACGTATGTTACATATGTTGAGTTTACATTTAAGTTGAATCTTGCAAGTACGAAGTTAAGACCACTTCTGATTACAACAAGCATAATAGCACCGATTACTGAACCTGCAATTGATGCTGTACCACCGTTTGCTGATGTACCACCGATATATACGCCCGCAATTGCGTCAAGTTCCATACCATTACCTGTTGCTGTTGCAACTGTTGCAAATGATGCTGACCAGAAGATTGCTGCTATACCTGTTGAAATACCTGCAATTGTGTATGCTATAATTTTGTATTTGTCTGTGTTGATACCTGAAAGTCTTGTTGCTTCTTCGTTACTACCGATTGATAAGATGTAACGACCAATCTTACATTTGTACATTAAGTACATACAGATTAAAGCGAACAGTACAACCCAGATCAAACCTACGGGAACACCGTTGTAGTTTGAGAAAACTTTGTTGAACCATGTGCCGCTGGGATAGAATACGTTAGGAATTGAAACGATAATAGCTGCTAAACCTCTGCCAAACATCATTGTACCAAGAGTAGCAATGAATGCAGGGATTTTGAGTTTTGCAACTAATAAACCGTTGATATAACCAATTAACGCACCAATAGCAATCATAACAGGAATTGTGTAACCTAAAGGCATACCGCCCATATAGAGTTTACCTGCGATAATTGCTGATGCGATACAGGTTGTACCGATTGAAAGGTCGATGCCGCCTGTAGCAATAACAAATGTAACACCAAGGCCCATAATAGCATAAGGAGCTAATGACTGTGCCATACTTACGATGTTGAACTTATTTAAGAAGTTAGGATTGAGCGCCCAGAAAATAAGTACCAAAACTGCAAGCGCTGCAATAATAATCATATTCTGCATACCTTTTTTAGCAATTGAAGCTAAAATGTTAGGTTTCTTTTCTCCATTTTTCATTTTCTTATTCCTCTCTCATTGTAGCGTAAGCCATTATTTTTTCCTGAGTTGCATCAGCAATGTCAAGTTCTCCTGTAATACGTCCCTCGCACATTACGATAACTCTGTCACTTAATCTCTGGATTTCTGCAAGTTCTGAAGAAATCATAATAACTGATTTGCCCTGACTTGCAAGTTCTTCCATAAGTGTGTACATTTCACTTTTTGCACCTATATCAATACCACGTGTAGGTTCGTCAAAAATGAAGATGTCGGAATTCTTTAAAAGCCATCTTGCAATGATAACCTTCTGCTGATTACCGCCTGAAAGATTTCTCAAAATCTGTTTCATTGACGGGGTTTTTGTTTTTAACTTTGCATTTTCTTTTTCTGCGGCTTCTTCGATTTTTGCATCGTTTATCCAGCCGCCCTTGATATAGTCATCAAGGTTACTTAAAACTGAGTTTTCAGCAACTGACTTATCAAGTAAAAGTCCATATCTCTTTCTGTCTTCAGACAGATAGCAGATACCATTTTTAACTGCTTCTTCAGGTGTTTTATTCTTTACTTTTTTACCATTTATGTAAATTTCACCTGAATCTATCCTGTCAGCACCATAAATAGCTCTTGCTACCTCTGTTCTGCCGGCACCCATAAGTCCTGAAAAACCTAAAATCTCGCCACGATGTAATTTAAAGCTTACATCTTTAATTTCTTTTCCGCGGTTTAAGTTTTTAACTTCCAATACAACTTCAGCATCAGCCGGCACTGTGCTTGCTTCTTTTTTGTCACCGTAGATAACACGACCAACCATCATTTTAACGATTTCGTCTTTTGTGGTGTCTTTTGTTATCAGTGTACCTACATATTCGCCGTCACGCATTACTGTGATACGGTCTGATATTCTGTTGATTTCATCCATACGGTGAGATATGTAAATCATACCGATTCCCTTCGCCTGAAGGTCACGCATAATCGCAAACAATTCTTCAACCTCTACCTGTGTGAGTGCTGCTGTAGGCTCGTCAAGAATCAAGATTTTTGAGTCTCTTGACACCGCTTTTGCAATTTCAACCATCTGCTGTTTACCAACAGTAAGTGTACCTAAAATTGCACCAGGATCAATATTTACGCCTATTCTGTCAAACAAGGCTTTCGCGTCCTGTTCCATCTTTTTGTCATCGATGTAGATGCCGTTTATCATAGGCTCTCTGCCTATGTAGATGTTCTGGGCAACAGTTAAGTGGTTCATCATGTTAAGTTCCTGATGAATGATACTGATACCTGCCTCCTGTGAGTCTTTGATAGTGTTGAACTCTACAGGCTCATCAAATAAAATAACCTCGCCGCCATCTCTTTTGTAAATACCACACAACACCTTCATCAAGGTAGATTTGCCGGCACCATTTTCACCCATAAGAGCGTGAACTTCACCCTCTCTGAGTTCCAGGTTTACGGATTTCAGAGCATGAACTCCTGAAAATCGTTTGTCTATATCCTTCATTTCAAGAATTACTTTACCCATATTTACCTCCCCTTTATTTATTATATATTTATTTATATTACATTTTTATTACATACTTCCATACTTTGATTATAACTTAACAATCTCATCTGTGTCAACTGGAAAAAGCTGACTAAAATGACTAAAAAAAGTTTGATTGGTAAAGCAAAAAACGTTAATTTTTAAAAAACCGCTTAAAATGTCATTTTTACTAATTAGTTTTTGCTAAGTCGATGTTTTTTGTATGATTTAGACAAAAAACTTAACAAAAAATATGCAAAAAATAAAAATTTCTGTATTTTTGCAAAAAACTGCTATTTGCGGTTATTCTCTGCTTGCTTGACTTTTTGTAAGAACTTTGCTATAATACGGTTTGTAGTGAAAAGTTCAATAAATACTGCCACCGGGTAGTTTGAATGCAAAGCATTCGTTGCATATCGTTAGGTCTTAGAAGATATGCTTCGGATGTTTATTTTTTTGGAGGAAATTATGAAAAGCGCATTTCGCGATTTAACAAAATTCGAATTTATACTATGGATTACATCTATGTTTGTTGTTTGTTTTTCATTTCTTTTCCCTGAGGAAAAGGATTATCTTACTTTGATTTCATCACTAATCGGAGTAACCGCATTAATTTTTGTAGCAAAGGGCTATGTACTGGGTCAGGTGCTGTGTTTGTTTTTTGCAATTTTTTACGGAATCATATCTTTCTATTATAAATACTACGGCGAAGTGATTATATGTATGTGTATGAGCGCCCCTCTTTCTTTGATAGCGATAATTTCATGGATGCGACATCCGTATCGGGATACTAAAGAAGTAGAAGTAAGCAAAATGTCAAAGAAGCAGTGTTGTATTATGTGGATATTGGCGTTTGTTATAACGACTACATTTTACTTTATACTGAAATTCTTTAATACGGAAAATTTGCTATTCAGCACAGTTTCTGTTGCTACAAGCTTTCTGGCATCATATATGACCTATATGCGTAGTCCATATTACGGAATCGGATATGCCGCAAATGACATTGTTTTGATTACATTATGGTGTCTGGCATCCATTGTCAACCCATCATATATTCCAATGATTCTTTGCTTTGTAATGTTTCTGGCTAATGATTTGTATGGATTTTATAACTGGAGAAAAATGAGAATAAAGCAAAAAAATGACTTGGTATAAAACCAAGTCATTTTTATTTAAACTATTTTTGTTCGATGATTTCTTTACCACCCATATAAGGCTGTAATGCCTTGGGGATTTTGATGCTGTATTTTTCTCCATCAAACATTAAGTTGTTCTCTAAAAATGCAATCAACATTCTGGGAGGAGCAACAACTGTGTTGTTAAGTGTATGTGCAAAATACTTCTTGCCGGCATCATTTTTTACTCTGATGCCAAGTCTTCTTGCCTGAGCATCACCAAGGTTTGAGCAAGAACATACTTCAAAGTATTTCTGTTGTTTGGGAGACCATGCTTCAACATCGTATGATTTAACCTTTAAGTCTGCAAGGTCGCCTGAGCAACATTCGAGTGTTCTTACAGGAATATCAAGTGAACGGAAGAGTTCTACGCTGTAGCTCCACATTTTATGGAACCAGTCCATACTTTCTTCGGGCTTACATACTACAATCATTTCCTGTTTTTCGAACTGGTGGATACGATAAATTCCGCGTTCTTCGATGCCGTGAGCGCCTTTTTCCTTACGGAAACAGGGTGAATAACTGGTTAAAGTCATAGGAAGCTGTGCTTCATCTGTTAATGTATCTATGAATTTACCTATCATTGAGTGCTCACTTGTACCGATTAAGTATAAGTCTTCGCCCTCAATTTTGTACATCATAGCGTCCATTTCTTCAAAGCTCATAACGCCTGTTACAACATTACTTCTTATCATAAAGGGCGGAATGTGATAGATAAATCCTTTATCAATCATAAAATCACGGGCGTAAGAAAGAACTGCACTGTGAAGTCTTGCGATATCTCCCATTAAGTAATAGAAGCCTTCGCCTGCTACTCTGCCTGCAGCTTCTTTGTCGATACCTGCAAATTTTTCCATAATCGCTGTATGATAAGGAATTTCAAAATCAGGAACGGTCTTTTCTCCGAACTGCTCTACTTCCACATTTTCTTCGTCGTTCTTTCCAATCGGAACGCTGTCGTCGATAATGTTGGGGATAGCAAGCATAATCTTTCTGATTTTTTCTTCCAATACGCCTTCTTCTTCGGCTAAAACTTTGAGTTCTTCTGCCTGGTCAGAAACAAGTTTTTTCATTGCTTCTGCTTCGTCGCGTTTGCCCTGACCCATTAAAGCGCCAATTTCCTTACTGATTTTGTTTCTGTTGGCACGAAGTGTGTCTGCACGCTGTGTAACTTCTAATTTTTTGTCGTGAATCTCGATAACTTCATCAACCAAAGGAAGCTTGTGGTCAGAAAACTTTTTCTTTATATTTTCTTTTACCAGGTCGGGATTTTCTTTTACAAATCTGATATCTAACATTTGTCTCTCTCCTCTTAAAATCTCATAAATAATAATATAGCATATTTTGACATTGTTTTCAATATTATTTTAGGATTTTTTTGCTTTTTTCGCGCCACGGGTTTGGAGTATTTTTATAATCAACGGGCGTATGGCAACAGTGTGCATCCAGAAAAATTTATACATCTTGTACCAGAAGTTCTCACAAGAAATATATTTTTCATTTCGGTAGAAGCCTTTTGCCACTGCAATAATCGCATCAGGCATCACAGGGTACTCTATTTTTTGTTCAAAGTCCCCACGCATACCATAAGCGCCGTTTTCAATTTTAACTATTCTGTGGAGAACGAATTTTCCGTCATCTCTTTTAAAAAGTGGCACATCGCCCACTTTTAATTCTTTCACTTTTGTAAGCAAAACACTATCTCTTCTGCTTCCTACAAGGGGGTACATACTAGTACCTGAAACTTTGAGTTTTACATCTGTTCCTGATTTTACCGTTTCTTCGATTACGGGAAAAAGTATGTCATTGTCTGTTCTTTTGATTTCAGCCATCGTTTTCTCCCCTTACTTTTTTGAAAAATTCTGTAAGAATTTCCTTGCATTCAGTTTCTTCTATTCCGCCGAAAACTTCAGTCTTATAATCAAAGCAACCCTCACGAAGCACATCTGTTTTTCCGCCACAGGCACCGCTTTTTGTGTCATATGCGCCGAAATATACCTTATCGATTTTAGCGAGCGCACAAGCACCTATACACATAGCACAGGGTTCTAACGTCACATAAAGCTGGGCACCTTTTAAGTTTTTTGCACCTGAATTTTTGAGCGCTTCATTTATTGCAAGAATTTCTGCGTGGTGGGTGGGGTTTTTGTTGGTTTCTGATAAGTTGTGAGAACGGGCAATAATCTGTCCGTTCATTACCACAACTGCGCCAACAGCAACTTCGCCAAGTAAAGAGGCACGCTTTGCTTCTTCGATTGCTTCTTTCATATATTTATTCACGGCCCGATACCTCGTACATAAGGATTGATGCCGCAACCGCAGCATTTAAAGACTCCGCTTTGCCAAACATTTCGATATGGGCAATTTCATCGGATATTTTAAGGATTTCTTCAGAAACTCCGTTTCCCTCGTTTCCTATTACAAAAATCTGGGAAGTTTTCGTCTGCATACTCTTTACACTTACACTTTCGCCGTAAAGCGCGGTGGATGTTAAGAAAAACCCGTCTTCTTTGGCTTTTCGCAAGAAATCAATATCGGTCTCGCAAATTACATCAATATTAAAAACAGAGCCTTGTGATGAACGGATTACCTTTGATGAATACACATCGGCAGAACCCTTGGACAAGATTACGCCATTAAAACCAAAAGCATCTGCTGTTCTTATAACAGTACCTACATTACCGGGGTCCTGTAAGTTGTCACAGTATATGTATCTTCCGCTTTTTATGGTTTTTTCATCCTGTGGCAGACCGACAACCGCTATCACGCCCTGGGGTGATTTGGTGTCAGAAATTTTTTCGAAAATCCCTTCAGGCACCACTACGGTCTCGTCGTAGGCACTTCCGTTTTTTTCGTAGAAGCCGTCAGACATAATAACTGTATCTATAACATAATCAGTACCGTAAAGCATCTGCAATAAATGCTCGCCCTCGGCTAAAAACAGCCCCTGCTCTTCTCTGTGTTTTTTAGATGAGAGCTTGGCTATTTTTTTTATATATTCATTTTGTGCTGATGTGATTCTTTTCATCAGTCATTTCTCCTTATTTGCTATTTTTTGGCATCATCCAGCGACCAGCCAAAATCATCGTGGTAAATCATCTGCTTTGTCATACCACCGTCTATACAGATATTTTCTCCCGTAATAAAACCTGCCATATCCGAGCACAGATAAAGCACCATATTGGCAATATCAGGAGGATTTCCTACTCTGCCGGCAGGTTGCTGAATTGCATCGGGGCCTTCGTATACTTTATAATCTGTATCAATCCAGCCGGGCGATATGGAATTTACTCTTACCTTCCCCGAAAAGCTGACTGCAAGGGCGTGTGTAAGTGCCGAAATTCCACCTTTTGCCGCCGTATAACTCTCTGTCTGGGGTTGGCTCATTCTGTCTCTTGAAGATGATATATTTACGATGCTTGCACCCTCCTGAAAATAAGGCGCAAAAAGTTTAGCAAGGTAAAAAGGTGCCGTTACGCCGACTTTGAGCGCATATTCAAAATCTTCGTAGCTTCCGTCATTAACGCCACACATTTTCGGTGCTGCGTTATTGATAAGAAAATCCACTTTTCCGAAGTCTTTTATAACTTTTTGGGCAAAGTTTTCTAAAGTTTCCTTATCTGAAAGGTCGCCTCTATAATATTCATTTTCGCATAAGTCAATTATACACACAGTTGCGCCGCACTTTTTAAACTCTTCGGCAATACATTTGCCAATACCGTTGGCACCACCTGTTACAACGGCAACTTTATCTGTAAAATCAAACATCTGTGTTACCCCTTAATTTTTCTGTTCCGTGTCAGCAATCTCAACAAGTCCATCGGGTGTTTCTACCATATCGTGGCGATTGAGTAAAAATCTTCTTACCACAAAGAGAATCGCGATAGCAGCAACGGTAATCAGATTTTCCAAAGGTGCTGTATGCCCTACTATCAATTGACGTGCAAGAGCAAATGCTAAAACTTCGATAATTGTTTCAGGTGTGTGTTTACAAAGCATTTTTATGAGCTCAGCACCAATAGCAAGTGTAATTGCCTTGTCCAGAATTACAACAAGTGATTCAACGCCTTTTTCAAAAAACGAAATATCAAACATATCTATCACTACCCGTACAGTCATAATAACTACTGCAACACCAACAAGAAGCGATATCAAAAGTTCGATAAGGTAGCTTATCTCAAACATTTTATCCTGTAGTTTCTTTCTCATAATATTTCTCCTTTGTATCTGATTTTCAATCCATTATCATATATGATAACATTGTATCACAAAGCTGTTTCATTTACAATATATTTTGCTTTTTATTTGACTTTTGCGTTTCTTCGTGGTATAACAAAACTATACAAACAAAGGAGAGAAAGTTATGGCAAAAATCGATATTTTTTCAGGTTTTCTGGGTGCAGGTAAAACAACCTTAATTAAAAAGCTCTTATCAGGCGCTTATAAAAACGAAAAGATTGTTTTAATAGAAAATGAATTTGGTGAAATCGGTATTGACGGAGCGTTTTTAAAGGATGCAGGCGTCAACATTACCGAAATGAATTCGGGTTGTATTTGTTGCAGTTTGGTAGGAGATTTTTCAAAAGCCTTGGTTAAGGTTTATGAAGATTTCACACCTGACAGAATAATCATCGAGCCATCAGGCGTGGGCAAACTCAGCGATGTAATAAAAGCTGTTGAGGATATAGGAAACGAACATCTTGCTCTAAACAGTACCGCCTGTGTGGTAGACGCTAAGAAGTGCCGAGTTTATATGAAGAATTTCGGCGAGTTTTTCAATAATCAGATAGAGCACGCAAAGTGTATTTTCTTAAGTCATACCGACGGAATGAGTGAAGAAAAACTCCACGAGTGTATTCATACAATAAAAGAAAAAAATCCTCACTCAGCAATCATCTCTACACCATGGGATATGCTTGATAACGAAAAAATTCTTGCAGTAATGGAAGGTAATTCGTCGCTTGCTCACGACATTCACGAGCTTGAAGAAGAATCAGTTTGTCCTGAATGCGGACATCATCACCATCATCATGAGCATCACGAACATTGCGGATGTGGTCATCATCATGAACACCACCATCACGAAGAACACTGCGAATGTCATCATCACGAGCACGAGCATCATGACGATCATTGTGATTGTGGACATCATCACGAGCATGGACACCATCATCATCACGCTGACGAAGTGTTTACTACATTCGGTTGCGAAACCGCAAAGAAATTCACAGCTGACGAAATCAAAGTAATCCTTTCATCTCTTTCAGATGAAGAAAAGTACGGCACAATTCTTCGTGCAAAAGGCTATGTGGCAACAGAGGGTAGTGATTGGGTTTACTTCGACTATGTTCCCGGTGAACCTGATGTAAGAAATGGAGCACCTGATGTTTGCGGAAGAATTTGTGTCATAGGTAGTAAGATTAATAATAGCGCTATAAAAGAATTGTTTGGAGTATAACGTGGAAAATCACGTTATGCCTCCGGCGGAATTTATTGCACCGCCGAAATTTTCGCATCGTCCACGATGCGAAACGGCGATGTGCATAATTTCCATTATACGCCTTATCTGCCCATAAATGAGGGTGTATAAATTTTTTAATTGCTATTTGTGGGCAGAAAGGCTATGGAAATTAATATGAAAGAAATTCCTATATATTTATTCACAGGTTTTTTAGAAGCAGGAAAGACTAAGTTCATACAGGGCACATTGGAAGATGCCCGTTTTAACGACGGCGAGCGCACGCTTGTGTTACTGTGCGAAGAAGGTTTTGAAGAATTTGATGTGTCGCTCTTCCCATCTCAAAAAGTCTTTTTTGAAACAGTAGAAAACGAAAGTGATTTAACACCGAAGCTTATCACAACTCTTTCTAAAAAACACAAAGCGGAAAGAATAATAATCGAGTACAACGGTATGTGGCAGATAGATAAATTCTTCTCCATTATTCCACGCGGATTTATAATTGCGCAGGAAATGTGCTTTATGGATGCCACTACATTTTTAAACTACAATGAGAATATGCGTTCTCTTGTGGTAGATAAGTTAAAAAGTCCCGAAGTGGTAATTTTCAATCGTACCACTGACAACACGGACAAGCTTCTTTTCCATAAGATTGTAAGAGGCGCAAACCGCAGAGTTAATATCGTCTTTGAATACACAGACGGTCGTGTGGAATACGACGAAACTGAGGACCCATTGCCTTACAATCTCGATGATGATATTGTGGTTATAAAGGATAAAGACTTTGCGGAGTTTTTCCGTGATATGAACGAAGATACCGAAAAGTATCATAACAAAAAGATCATGTTCAAAGGAATTGTGGCTAAAAACGACACACTTCCCGAAAATTTATGCCTTGTAGGACGTCACATTATGATTTGTTGTGAAGATGATATTGAATACGGCGGTATGCTGTGTGTTTTGCCGTCTGCAACGATGTTACAGTCACGCGACTGGATTATGCTGACTGCTACTTTAAAATACGAATATCATCCGTTATATGAGTGCAAAGGGCCTGTGCTTTATGCAGAGCAAATAGTACACTCTCCTGCACCTGAGCAGTTACTCGCTACATTTTATTGATCCCGTAATATAGGTCTTAAAAAGGATGCAGAATGAACAATCCGAACCCGAAGTTGTATATAGATACTACGAGTGGTGAGGAATGTTTATAGTCAAAAATATAAAAACAAAAGAACTCAAGCTTTTGCTTGAGTTCTTTCTTTAATGCATAAGTGTCTGGTTTTGTTTTTTGACGCTCTGCGCCTTTTTTAGACCTATAATATACTTTTTAAGAATTGCTGTGCCCTCTCGTCTTTGGGATTTGTGAAGAATTCATCGGGTGTGCCTTCTTCTAAAATCTTACCATCACACATAAAGATAACTCTGTCGGCAACATCTTTGGCAAATCCCATTTCGTGAGTTACAACCACCATGGTCATACCCTCACGAGCCAAGCTTTTCATAACATCTAAAACTTCGCCAACCATTTCAGGATCAAGGGCTGATGTAGGCTCGTCAAAAAGCATAACTTCAGGATTCATACAGAGTGCACGGCAAATCGCCACACGCTGTTTCTGCCCGCCTGATAACTGTTCGGGATAAGCTCCTGCACGGTCTCTGAGTCCTACTCTTTCTAACAGTTCAAGGGCAGTACGCTCTGCTTCTTCCTTGCTTTTTTTGAGAAGTTTCATTGGTGCAAGTGTCAAGTTCTTGAGCACTGTCATATGAGGGAAGAGATTGAACTGCTGGAACACCATACCCATTTTCTGTCTGTGGATGTTTATGTTTGTTTTAGGGTCGGTAATGTCTATGTCTTCAAACAAAATTTTACCCGATGTAGGGTATTCGAGCAGGTTCAAAGAACGCAAAAATGTTGATTTACCTGAACCTGACGGTCCTATTACAACCACCACTTCTCCCTTTTTGATTTCTGCCGTAACTCCGTCCAAAGCGTGAATTTTATCACCATAGTATTTACATAAATTTTCTGTTCTTATAATGATATTATCGCTCACTCTTACGCATCCTCCTTTCTAAAAGTTCAAGAAGTTTTGTAAGAATCATAACAAGCACAAGGTAAATTAAAGCAAGGCTTATGTAAGGGATTACTGCTGTGTATGTTTTACTTACTATTACCTGCGCCGCTTTTGTTACATCCTGCAACGCAATTACTGTAACAAGAGATGTTTCTTTTAATAAGGCAATAAGTTCATTGCCCAGTGCGGGTAAGATATTCTTCAATGCCTGAGGCAGTATAATGTGCCACATTGTCTGGGCATAATTAAGTCCTAGGCTTCTGCCTGCCTCCATCTGTCCTGCATTGATGGACATAATACCTGAACGGGCAATTTCGGCTACATATGCACCTGAATTGATACCCAGTGTAATAATTGCACAAAGAGTAGTTTCAAACGAGCCCTTTGGCACCATAACAACAAAGCCCATAATGAGCAACTGTACCATCAAAGGTGTGCCACGAAGCACAGTAACGTATATTTTACATATACCGTTAAGTATGCGCAATATGAAGTTTGGTTTACCTGTTGCATTGTCGTGTGTGGTACGGATTAACGCTACTATCATACCGATAATAATACCGATGATAAGCGCACCGATAGTTACGATAAATGTAGTAACTAAACCTTTTGTAAAGAATTGCCAGCGGTTTTCATACACGAAAACCTGATAAAACTGGAAAAATAACTGTTGCAACCATTTCGGCATATCTACTATCCAATTTGGAGCATCTGCTATCCAGTTAGCAAATGTTAAAACTGTCATTTGCTTTCCCCTTTCTAAAACGAAATAAAAAGGGACGAATAAATCGCCCCTTTTTTATATATTCTAGGGTTTTTATTACTCAGCTTTGATGTACTTGCCGATGATTTCGTCAAGCTTGCCTTCTGCTTTGAGTTCTGCTAATGCAGCGTTGAATTTTTCGAGTAATTCTGTGTTTTCTTTTGCGATTGCTGCTGCATAGTTTTCTGTGATATATTCTGTGTCTAAGATTTTAAGACCTTCGTTAGCTGCAACGAATGCTTTTGCGGGTTCGTTGTCGATAACTACACAGTCAACCTGACCGTTCTGTAAAGCAGCTACTGCTAAAGCACCGTTGTCGTAGCGTGCCACTGCATCTTCGCCGTAGTCGCCTGCACAGTAGATGTCACCGGTTGTACCTGTCTGAACACCGATTTTCTTGCCTGCTAAATCGTCGATTGTAGCGATAGCAGAATCTTCTTTAACGATAACAACCTGGATACCTGTTGCGTAAGACTCAGAGAAGTTAACTGATTCTTCACGTTCGGGTGTAACTGTCATACCAGCTAAAACTACATCAACTGCACCTGATGAAACTGCTGTGATTAAAGAATCGAAAGCCATATCTTTGATTTCTAATTCCATACCGAGTTTTTCTGCAACTGTTGCTGCGATTTCTGCGTCGATACCTGCTACATTGTTGTTTTCATCAACAAATTCGTAGGGAGGAAACGCTGCGTTTGTACCCATTGTGAGAACATCTTTCTCAGCGGGAGCACCGCAAGCTACCATCGCGATAGCTAAAACTGCAACCATTACTAATGCTAAAATCTTTTTCATAATTAACTACCTTTCTGTCCGTTTTTTTGTTCGCACAACCGGACAAGCCGTGCATAAATTTACATTTTTTATGTATATTTTGTAATCTTATTAAATTATAGCACCGAAAAACGCTTTTGTCAACGAAATATTACACTTTTTTTGCTGATATTTTACTTTTACATAATTATTTGTAAATAAGCATTGATTTATGGCGATATAAATGCTATAATTATTAGGTAAAAATAGCAACAACCCATTGTAATTACAAATTACGGAGGTTTGATAGATTTGGAAAAACTTGTTGTTAAAGGCGGAAAATGCCTTCGCGGCGAAGTTACCATAAGTGGCGCAAAAAATGCAGCTGTTGCGATTATTCCTGCAGCAGTTTTGGTTGATGGTACATGCATTATAGAAAATGTACCTGCAATCAAGGATGTTGAGGTTATTTGCGGCATTTTAGAAGAACTTGGCGCAAAAGTTGAATATTTAGATAAATACACCATCAGAATAGATTCATCTGATGTGAATAAATTCTCTGCCCCCTATGAAATGATACGCAAAATGCGTGCATCTTATTACTTACTGGGAGCACTTTTAGGGAGAGTTAAAAAAGCAGATGTTGCGCTTCCCGGCGGATGTAATTTCGGCAGTCGTCCTATCGACCAGCACTTAAAAGGTTTTCGTGCTTTGGGTGCGTCAGTTGACGAAGAAAGAATTTTACACACCGGTGTTGTTTATGCAGAAACAGAAGGGCTCGTTGGCACGAATATCTATCTTGATGTTGTGTCAGTTGGCGCAACTATTAATGTAATGTTGGCAGCAGTTCTTGCCAAAGGTAACACCGTAATCGAAAATGTAGCAAAAGAACCCCATATCGTTGACGTAGCAAACTTTTTGAATGCTATGGGCGCTCAGATCAAAGGCGCGGGTACTGATGTTATAAGAATACGCGGTGTGGAAAGACTCCACGGCGGTACATATTCAATCATCCCCGACCAGATAGAAGCAGGTACATTTATGGTGGCTGCAGCCGCTACTGGTGGAGATATTTTAGTTAAGAATGTTATTCCCAAGCATATGGATTCAGTAAGTGCAAAACTCACAGAATCAGGCGCAAGGGTTTTGGAATTTGATGACAGCATTCGTGTTATCGGCGACGGCAACATTAAGAATGTAAACATAAAAACACTTCCCTATCCAGGATTTCCTACTGATATGCAACCCCAGTTTGTTTCACTCCTTGCTGCCGCAAACGGCACAAGTATTGTAACAGAAAGTGTATGGGAGTCGCGTTTTCAGTATGTAGATGAGCTTATCCGTATGGGTGCAGATATCACCATAAACGGAAGAACAGCTGTTATAAAAGGTACAGGTCTTACCGGTACTCAGGTAAGAGCCACAGACCTCAGAGGCGGTGCCGGTATGGTAATTGCCGGTCTTATGGCAAAAGGCGAAACCATCATCACCGACATTCACTACATAGACCGCGGATACGAAGATATGGAAGGCAAATTCAAAAAATTAGGTGCGGACATTACCCGCATAGACGATTAAATAAATTAACTCAAAGGAGATGCACATATAATGAAAAGTAGTCAGATTGTTTTAGCAGGTTTCGGCGGACAGGGTATTCTTTTTGCCGGCAAAGTATTGGCATATACAAGCCTTGAAACAGAAAGAAATGTAACATGGCTCCCCTCTTACGGACCTGAAATGCGTGGCGGTACATGTAACTGCAGCGTTGTTATATCAGAAGGTACACCCGTTGGTTCACCGGTTATCGCTGAACCTGATGTTTTAATTGCTCTTAACCGTCCTTCACTTGACAAATTTGAATCAAAAGTAAAATCAGGCGGTTATATAATCATGGACAGTTCTTTAATTGACCGTGATGTAGAAAGAACAGATGTAAATGTTGTAAAAATTCCTGCAACAGAGCTTACAAATCAGCATCATTTAGAAACTTTAGCTAATATGATTGCAGTTGGTGCTGTGCTTAAAGCTACAGAGCTTTTCACACCTGAAGAAATCGAAATCGGTATCAAAAAGAGCGTACCCGCTTCAAAAGCTTGGCTCATCGAAAAAAACATTGAAGCAGTAAATATTGGTTATAATTTTGAAGGTTAATAAACAAAAAAACAGCACTCCGCACGGAGCGCCGTTTTTTTGTGCTATTTCCACAAGCGCAGGAAATTGGGATGCAAAATTACAAGGCTTATCCAAAGTCTTATGTGGATACACAAATAGATAAGGAAATTCAATAATATAATAAAAAGCGTGCAGAAATTTTCTGCACGCTTTTTTGTTTAATTATTTAGATAAGTTAGCTTTTAAGTTTTCGAGTTCTGCTTTGATTTCTGTAGGTAACTTATCTCCGAACTGTGCGAAGTATTTTTCCTGATCAGCAACGTCTTCTAACCAGAGCTTCTTATCTACTTCGAAGAGTTCTTCTAAAGCTTCAGGTGTCATATCAAGATCTGTTGTATCGATAGCGCCTTTTTCAGGGATGTAACCGATTTCACATTCACGAGCATCAGCTACGCCTGCGCATCTGTCTAAGATCCAAAGGAGTACTCTCATATTGTCGCCAAAACCAGGCCACATGAAGTTGCCTTCGTCGTCCTGTCTGAACCAGTTAACATGGAAGATTTCAGGAGCTTTATCAGCATCAAGTTCTTTACCCATGTCGATCCAGTGCTGGAAGTAATCAGCCATATTGTAACCTACGAAAGGTTTCATAGCCATGGGATCACGACGAACAACGCCAACTGCACCTGCAGCTGCTGCTGTTGTTTCAGATGCCATTGTAGCACCTACGAATACACCGTGGTTCCAGTCTCTTGCCTGATATACGAGGGGAGCTGTTTTTGCACGTCTGCCGCCGAATACGATAGCTGAAATCGGAACGCCTTCGGGGTTTTCAAATTCACTTGAAATGCAGGGGCAGTT
>JAZOSI010000012.1:0-12122 GCA_045657065.1 Congzhengia sp.
CGAAGTTTATTCCATTAGCTACAACTTCTGCACATTTTTTAATGAGTACATCAATTTCTTTTGGAGTTGTGGTGAAATTTAAAATCTCTTTTGGAATTTTACCTGATCGCAAAATATCTTCAATAGGAAGTTTTTCTGCTAAATTTTCAAAGACGGCACTTAATGTATCTTCTGTAATGGTTGCAGCATCAACGACTGTTGGCACACCGATTGCAATCACAGGTACCCCGAGGGTGTTTTGTGAAATTTCACACCTGTTATTTCCTACGCCTGCGCCTGGATTTATTCCTGTGTCGCAAATCTGAATAGTGTTTGTAATTCTATTTATGCTTCGTGCTGCTAATGCATCGGCAACTATTACGCAGGAAGGCTTGATTTTTTCGCATAAAGACGAAATTATCTCTTCGGTTTCAATACCCGTTATTCCGAGAACCCCCGGTGCAATGGCGCAGACGGAGGAGTAGTTTTGATTTAAAATTTCAGGAGCGTGCGAAAAGAGATGACGAGTGACCATAAGTCTATCTACAACTTCAGGTCCTAATGAGTCTGATGTAATCGCGCGATTTCCAAGTCCTGCCACGAGTATAGGTGAGTCAACATCGTCAGGTAGGAGTTCTCTGATTTCGTCTGCAATTTTTTTGCACAATTTTTCGTATTCTTTTGTATCTATATATCTTAAATCATCAGTTTCAAAAGCAATATAATTTCCTTCCGGTTTTCCTAATTTTTCTGCGGCGTCACTGTTTTCTATTATCACATGGGTAATTTTTATATCTTTTGTTGATTTATCATATTGTGACACACCTGAAAGTGTAGAATTTTCTCCTTTTACAAGCTCGTGTGTTTCTAATGCTAAATCGGTTCTTATGTTTGGCATTTCAAGTCTCCTTTAAAAGTATTTTTATGTATTTTGCTCACAATAAATGGTTATTATGTGTTTTTTTAGAAAAAAGTTGATTTTTTTCCAAAAAAGTCTTTTAAATTACTGAAAAAAGTGATATGATATTATACAAGTAATTATGTAATGGAGGAAAAGATATGGGTAAGGAAAAATTTTATATTACCACAGCCATAGCCTATACATCTCGTAAGCCTCACATAGGCAACACATTTGAGATAGTTTTTACCGACGCGATTGCAAGGTTTAAAAAACTGATGGGTTATGATGTGTTTTTCTTAACCGGAACAGACGAACACGGTCAGAAAATCCAGGAAGAAGCAGAAAAAACAGGTATCACACCTAAACAGTATGTTGATAATGTTGCAGGTGAAATCAAAAAAATCTGGGACCTTATGGGTGCTGACTACGATAAATTCATTAGAACAACAGATGACTATCACGAAAAGAGCGTACAGCATATCTTTAAAAAGCTTTACGACCAGGGAGATATCTATAAGAGTGAATACGAAGGATGGTACTGTGTACCTTGCGAATCTTTCTTCACAGAAACACAGTTAGTTGACGGATGCTGTCCTGATTGTGGACGACCTGTCAAGAAAACAAAAGAAGAAGCTTACTTCTTTAAAATGAGCAAATATCAGGATGCTTTGATGAAACACATCGAAGAGAATCCTGAATTCATACAGCCTGAAAGCCGTAAAAAAGAAATGGTAAACAATTTCTTAAAACCCGGTCTCCAGGATTTATGTGTATCAAGAACATCATTTACATGGGGTGTGCCCGTTGAATTTGACCCGGGACATGTTATTTATGTTTGGGTTGATGCTTTATCAAACTATATAAACGCATTAGGCTATGACCCCGAAAAAGAACCGTCAGAACTTATGAAAAAGTACTGGCCTGCAGATGTTCACATCATCGGTAAAGACATACTTCGTTTCCACACAATTTACTGGCCTATATTCTTAATGGCATTGGATTTACCGTTACCGAAGCAGGTATTTGGACATCCTTGGTTGTTGTCAGGCAATGACAAAATGAGTAAATCAAAAGGAAATGTAATGTATGCTGATGATTTAGCAGACCTTTTTGGTGTTGAAGCTATCCGTTATTATCTCTTAAAAGAGATGCCTTATGCACAGGATGGCACAATAACATACGAGAATATTATTTCACGCTTTAATGCCGATCTTGCAAATACCGTTGGTAACCTTGTTAATCGTACAGTATCTATGGCGAATAAATACTTTGACGGCGAAATTCAGCCTGAATTTGCAGGAGATTTTGATGACGAATTAAAAGAAATAGCTTTAGCTTCTGCAAAAGCCGTAACAGCAAAAATGAACGAATACAAGACTTCAGACGCTTTAGAAGAAGTAATGACACTTGCTCGTCGTTCGAACAAATACATCGACGAAACAATGCCCTGGGCGTTAGCAAAAGATGAAGCACAAAAAGCTCGTCTTGGCGGTGTGTTATACAACCTTTTGGAATCTATAAGATTTATTGCTGTATTGCTTCAGCCTTTTATGCCTGAAACAGCAAAAAGTATATTTGAACAGATTAATACAAACGAAACATCATGGAATTCTCTTGAATCTTTCGGCAAAATCAAGTCAGGGGATAAAGTAGGAAATGCTACACCGTTATTCATCCGTCTTGATGAAGCAAAAAAGATGGAAGAAATAGAGAAGAGCCTTGAAAAGCCCATAGTAGAAGAAAAAGAACCTGAAAATCTTATCTCAATCGAAGATTTTGCAAAAGTTGAGATCAAAGTTGGTAAGGTTTTGGAATCAAAGTTAGTTGAAGGCGCAGATAAACTCTTAGTATCAAAGATTAAAGTCGGTGATTCTGTAAAACAGATTGTTTCAGGTATTGCAAAATTCTACCCGCCTGAAGAGTTTGTAGGAAAAACAGTTGCAGTAGTAACAAACTTAAAGCCTGTAAAACTTCGTGGAGTTTTATCAGAGGGTATGATATTGGCCGCAAGTGATAAAAAGAACTTGTCACTTTTGACACTTGACAAGGACATCCCTGACGGCACACAAATTGGTTAATTAAAATTTTTATACAACACAGGAGGCGCAAAACGCTATGAGTAAGTTCTTAGACAGAATTAAAGAACGTGCAAAAATGGACAAAAAAACAATCGTATTGGCAGAGGGTGAAGATATCCGCACAATTAAAGCTGCTGATATGATATTAAAAGAGGGGATTGCTGACCTTATTATCTTAGGTAATAAGGAAAAGGTAGCAGAACTTGCAATGGGACTTGATATCTCTGCAGCAACAATCTTAGACCCCGAAACAGACGAAAAACGTCAGGAATTTGCAGACAAATTCTATGAAATGAGAAAAGACAAAGGCATGACACCTGAAAAAGCTTATGAAACAATGGGCAATGCTTTATATTTTGGTGTAATGATGGTAAAACTCGGATATGCTGACGGTCAGGTTGCTGGTGCTGTTAACTCAACATCTAACGTATTAAGACCTTGTCTTCAGATTTTAAAGACGGCTCCCGGAACAAAATTAGTAAGTGCATTCTTTGTAATGGTTGTTCCTGATTGTGAATACGGTCACAATGGTACATTTATTTACGCAGACAGCGGACTTAATGAAAATCCCGATGCAGATGCGGTTTCAGAAATTGCTATTTCATCAGCAGGATCATTTAAGGCTCTTGTTGAAGCTGACCCTGTTATTGCGATGCTTTCATACTCTTCATATGGCAGTGCAAAGAGTGAACTTGTTGACAAAATGCAACTTGCTACAAAACTTGCAAAAGAAAAATGCCCCGACCTTTTACTTGATGGCGAACTTCAGGCAGATGCTGCAATTGTTCCTGAAATCGGCGCTTCAAAAGCACCTGGTTCACCTGTTGCAGGTAAAGCAAACGTTCTTGTGTTCCCTGACTTAAACGTAGGTAACATAGCATATAAACTCACACAGCGTTTAGCAAAAGCAGAAGCGTATGGTCCTATCACACAGGGTATTGCAAAGCCCTGTAACGACTTGTCACGTGGATGCTCAGCTGAAGATATTGTTGGTGTTTGTGCTATTACATGTGTACAGGCACAAGCTCAGGATAATAAATAAGAGAGGTATAGAAAATGAATGTTTTAGTTATTAATGCAGGTAGTTCATCATTAAAGTATAAGCTTATCGATATGGACACAGAGGGAGTTTTAGCAAAAGGTTTGTGTGAAAGAATAGGTATTGATGGTTCAAAACTCACACATACTCCTGAAAATGCTGACAAGATTGTTATCGAAAAAGATATGCCCAACCACAGTGTTGCTATCAAATTAGTATTAGACGCTTTGACAGACAAAGACCATGGCGTAATTGCTGATATGAGTGAAATTTCAGCAGTAGGTCACAGATTGGTACACGGCGGAGAATTTTTCAGCGGTAGCGTGCTTATTACAGATGAAGTTAAGAAAGCAGTTGAAGAATGCAACCCCTTAGCACCGCTTCATAACCCTGCTAACCTTACAGGTGTTGCAGCTTGTGAAGAAGCTATGCCCGGAGTTCCTAATGTTGGTGTATTTGACACAGCATTCCACCAGACAATGCCCGCAAAGGCTTATATGTACGGCATTCCTTACGAATATTACGAAAAATACAAGATCAGAAGATATGGTTTCCACGGTACATCACACAACTATGTTTCACACAGAGTTGCAGAAATGATGGGAAAACCTATTGAAGATTTAAAAATCATCACATGTCACTTAGGTAACGGTTCTTCAATCGCAGCTGTTGACGGTGGTAAAGTAGTAGATACATCAATGGGACTTACTCCTTTAGAAGGTCTTGTTATGGGTACTCGTTCAGGTTCAATTGACCCTGCGATCATTCCTTTCCTTGTTAAGAATGAAGGAATTTCAGCAGATGAAGTTGACAGCATATTAAACAAAAAATCAGGTGTTTTAGGTGTATCAGGCGTATCATCTGACTTCCGTGATTTAGATGCAGCTGCAGCTGAAGGCAATAAAAGAGCAGCGTTGGCGCTTGATATGTTTATACACAGTGTAAAAGGTTACATCGGCAGATACGCTTCCGTCATGGGCGGTGTTGATGTTATCACATTTGCAGGTGGTGTAGGTGAAAACAGTGCAGATACACGCGGCAAAATTCTTGCAGGACAGAAATTTATGGGTATTGAAATCGACCTTGAAAAGAATAAGGTAAGAGGCGAAGAGGCAGAAATCTCAACACCTTCTTCAAAAGTAAAGGTATTCATCGTTCCCACAGACGAAGAATTAACAATAGCACGTGACACAAAGAAAATTATTGAAGGATAATAGGAGATAAAAAGATGGATAAATTTATTCCCGTAGTTGTAATAAAAGAACTTGCAGAGGTAGATAAAATTCTTCCTGCATTAAAAGCAAATGATATAAACTGTGCAGAAATTACATTCAGAACAGTATGTGCTGCTGAAGCAATTAAAATGGCAAACGAGAAATATCCCGATATGAACATCGGTGCAGGTACTGTTATCAATGCAGAACAGTGTAAAGCGGCACTTGAAGCAGGCGCGAAATTTATCGTTTCTCCCGGCTTATCAGTAGATGTTGCCAAAGTATGTAAGGAAAATGATATTCCTTATTATCCCGGTTGCGTTACACCTACAGAAATCATGCAGGCGTTGGATTTAGGTATTACAACAGTTAAATTCTTCCCTGCAAATGTTTATGGTGGATTATCAGCTTTAAAAGCATTGGCAGCACCGTTCCCGCAGATTAAATTCATTCCCACTGGTGGCGTTGACAGAAGCAACATTGATGAATTTTTAGCATTTGACAAAGTGGCGGCTATTGGCGGGAGCTTCTTTGTAAAAGAATCTCTCGAAAGGATGGAAAAATAAAATGGCAAAAGTAATTACAATGGGTGAAATAATGCTTAGATTATCAACACCCGGACACGAAAAATTTATTCAGGCAGACGAGTTTGATGTATGCTACGGCGGTGGAGAAGCCAATGTTGCAGTGTCGTTAGCAAATTACGGACACGATGCATCATTCGTTACAAAAGTTCCTGACAATCCGATAGGTGAGTGTGCAGTAGCGGCTCTTCGTAAGCACAATGTTGACACAAAATACATTGCAAAAGGCGGAGAAAGATTAGGTATTTATTTCCTTGAAACAGGCGCTGCTATGCGTGCATCTAATGTTGTATATGACAGAGCTCATTCTTCAATTTCAACAGCAGCGGCCGAAGATTTTGATTTTGATGATATATTTGCTGATGCTGACTGGTTCCACTTTACAGGTATCACACCTGCAGTAAGTGATGCAGCAGCAGAACTTACAGAAGTAGCCTTAAAAGCCGCAAAAAAACACGGTGTTAAAGTTTCTGTTGACCTTAACTTCCGTAAAAAACTCTGGTCAAGTGAAAAAGCACAGAGAATTATGACAAATCTCATGCAGTATGTTGATGTATGTATCGGCAACGAAGAAGATGCAGAAAAAGTATTGGGATTCAAACCCGGTAATACAGACGTTACAAGCGGTGATTTAGAGCTTGCAGGTTACGAAGATATTTTCAAACAGATGGTTGATAAATTCAACTTTGAATATGTAATCAGCTCACTTCGTGTAAGCCACAGTGCATCTGATAACGGTTGGTCTGCTTGTATCTACTCAAGAGATACAAAGGAATTCTACCACTCAAAAGAATACAGAGTAGCACCGATTGTTGACCGTGTTGGTGGTGGCGACAGTTTTGCAGGTGGTACAATCTGTGGTTTCCTTGATGGCAAGAACTTTAAAGACGCGTTGGAATTTGGTGTTGCGGCATCAGCTTTAAAACATACAATCCCCGGCGACTTCAACCTTGTTTCAAGAAAAGATGTAGAAAACCTTGTAGGCGGCGACGGCTCAGGAAGAGTACAGAGATAAACTATAACGAAAAGTTCAATAAAAAGAAGAACCGGAAGAAAAAAATCTTCCGGTTCTTCTTTTTATAGGTTATCTGTATTTTGTGAGGTTAATTATAGTATAACCCTATTTCGTATTTTTATACTTTATTCTTCGGTTTCTTCAGTTACAGGCGGTGTTGAAGTGCCGTCTGCATAAACTGGATCAAAACCTGTTCCGTCTGTTTTCATTCTGCATACATCGCTTGTATCAAGAATGCAGAAAATGTCATCTCCTGACACATTGAAAGTGTAGATACCACCTGTTAAGAGAGTTTTTGTTTCTTTTGTTTCAATGTCATATGAGCAAAGAACATAATCCGGATTTTCGCTGGTTTCGCCATTCACATAGCTGGTGTATTGTGCGCGGTCAACATATACGATAAAAAGTTTTCCGTTGCTTTCGTTAAGAGAAGTTGCCATATATTCAGGTAAAATTTCTTCTTTTGAGCCATCTTTTAAGTTCATTTTAATTGTTTTATAAGTGAACTGTGCAGATGAATGGATTTCCTGGCCTTTTGTTTCGGGGTCGTATACTTCTGTGTAATAAAGATATCCATCTTTTTCGGCGATATTATATACAGGTGTATCAACGAGTTTTCTAACATTTTTTCCATCTAAAGACATTGCCATTAAGTGATTTGATTCCCATACATCGTCGCCGTCGGTTATATAATAAATAGTATCATCACCGATGTAACATGATATAAGACCTTCCTTGGAGACTAAAGAGTCTTTCTTGGTATCAAGATCGTATTTGTGAAGTCTATAAAAACTTTCTAATTGACCCTGAGAAGCAAGTGTCTGGCATTGTTCTGGAGTAAGATTATCCGGATTGTTGTAATCTGTCTGAATATAATAAAGACTGTTTCCGATGAGGTTAATATAGATAACCTTATTTTCTAAAACTTTATCAATGTTTTTGCCGTCTTTAGTTATGCGACTAACGTTGTAATCTGTGTCAATGTAGTATACATAATTACCTAATGTACATAGTCCACCTACTGCAGAGTCGGTTAAAATTTCTGTTTTCTTGATTTTTTTGTTTTCTTTTATAAGAACCTGGGTATAGGCTTCTTTATCATATGTTAAGAAATAAAGATTTTCTTCGTCTTCCGCAGAAAGACCTCCCATTAAAAGATTTCCGTTCGTGTTACCTCTGACATGCTTTACTACTTCAGATAATTTCTTGCTTCCTATTTTTGATAAGTAAGTGTAAGCCTTCTCATAATCTCCGTTTTTAAGAGCACTGTTTCCTGCAATATTATAGTAAACTGTACGGCCAACAAAGAATAAAACAGCAAGAATAAATAACGCTGCCAAAGAAATAACCGCTGTTTTAATAATTTTTACTTGTTTGGTTTTTTTGATAATAAGTTCTTCTTCTGCAAGTTTTTCGGCTTCTATTGCTTTTGCCTCTTCTTCGGCTATTGCTTGAGCAATCGTATCTTGTAATTTTTCGGCTGAAGAAAATTTTGAAAGCACTTCCTCTTTTTCTTGACCACAACGAACACAGTTTTCAGAATCAATGAAATTAGGTCTTCCGCATACACATTTCCAGTGAGTGTCAGTTTCCTGAGAGAAACATACAGCTTCGGGAACGAATTCGCGAAGAGCAATTACTTCATCTACTGATGCATCATCGCTTGAAACGACAACAGTATTTTCATCTGATGGCTCGTATATTTCACCATCGTTAAAAATTGCTTTTGTAAATTTAATCACAAAATTTTTGGCATCAGTTACATCTGTTAAAGGAATCGCTTTGTTTTCCGCAAAGATTTTTTTGGGTGAAGCTTCGATTTCTTCGAAAGTTACAGGTAGAGTAGAGACAAGTACACCTCCTGCATTGTATACTTCTACGTCAAATGATACAGAAACAATCGTTTTTTCGCTAATATTAAGAAGTTTTAATAAAAGAAACTGTTCGTTTGTTTCCTGATTTGTTTTTACGATTGTTCCGCGGTTTTCTACGGGACATGATAAATCAATACGCATTTAATTTCCTCCGAACTTGTTGTATGTAATATAAATCTAGTTGCATATTTTATTATAGCAAATAGAGCATAGTATAACAAGCAAAATTTTATTAAAATTTATTTTTTATTTACAATCAGAAAATATTAAAAAAAGTATTGACAATATATCATATTTTATGTATAATATTTTAGGAATACGTAGTTATTTTGTGGTGTGTTTTATTAGAAAATCAGGAGGTGTAGCACTTTGCTTAGAACATATCAGCCTAATAGAAGAAAAAGAAAGAAAGATCATGGCTTCAGAAACAGAATGAGCACTCGCTCTGGTAGAAAGCTTTTAGCCAGAAGAAGACTGAAGGGCAGAAAAGTTTTATCTGCATAAGTTTAATTTATGAACATTTGGTCGCTTGGGCATGCTCAAGCGACTTTATTCATAATCAGGAATTATGAAAAAAACAATCAGTTTAAACAAAAATGAGCAGTATTTAAAAGTATATAAATTTGGAAAAAGATCATACCACAAATTTTTCACATTATATTATTTACCAAATGGCTTAGAAATAAACAGACTTGGATTTAAAGTCGGAAAGAAACTTGCAAAGGCTGTCAGAAGAAACAGACTAAGAAGACTACTTCGAGAAAGTTACAGATTGTTAGAAGACAGAATTCAGACAGGTTACGACATAATAATTTCAGCAAAAGAGGGAAGCCTTGAGACAGACTGTTACCTTGATGCATCAAAAATTGTTTATTCTATGCTGGATCGAGCGAAGCTTATAGAGTAGCTTTGTGTTGTTTGTTATGAAAAAGGTTTTAATGAGTTTAATCAGATTTTATCAAAAAAGAATATCGCCTTTGAAAAAACCTTGTTGCAGATTTTATCCCACCTGTTCTGCGTATGCTTTAGAAGCGATTGAGAAAAAAGGTGCGTTAAAAGGTTCTGCAATGGCAATCTGGCGTATTCTTCGTTGTAACCCTTTTAATAAAGGCGGTTATGACCCTGTCGAAAAAGATAATTAGACCTTTTTTATTGTGTAAGGAGGAAAATCTTGAATTCAGTTTTTGATATTATTAATGTTCCTTTAGGATACCTTTTCCGCGGTATCTATACGTTTGTCGGAAACTATGGATGGACAATCATTTTGTTCACACTTATAATAAAGTTGATTTTGGTGCCGCTCAATATTAAGCAGCAGAAATCAATGAAGAAGACCCAGGCTATACAGCCCAGACTTTTGAAACTTCAGGAAAAATACGCTCAGGATAAAGAAAAATTAAGCCAGGAAACAATGAAACTTTACCAGGAAGCAGGAGTAAACCCCATGGGTGGATGCCTTCCTATGTTGATTCAGTTCCCGGTGTTGATCGGTCTTTATAACATCATCAGAAAGCCTATGAGTTATGTTATGATGTTGGGAAAAGACAAGGTTATGGCAATTTCTGAACGCTTGACAGGCGAAGCAGTAGATTTTGGTGTGGTAAACCAGATTGGCGTTGCTAAAGAAATGCAGTCATCATTTGACAAAATCAGTGACCTCATAGGAGAAAATGTACTTATCAATTTCGACTTTTTTGGATTTGATTTATCAGTAACACCTACTATTAACTTTATAATGGAAAACTTGCAGTATGCACTCATTCCTGTTCTGGCAGGATTCACAACATACCTTGTATCTGTGATTTCTTCTAAAATCAGCGGTACTGCTGCAAATAACCAGGCCGCAAGCAGCATGAAGACAATGAATGTAATTTTCCCGTTTATGACCGCTTGGTTTGCAATTACACTCCCTGCAGGTCTTGGTATTTACTGGACAATTTCAAACTTGTTCCAGATTGCACAGATGTTTGTATTGAATAAGGTATTAGTAGTAGACGCTCCTGTACTTGCTGATATGGATGAAAAGCATTTCAGAGAACGCAAAAAGAAAAAGAAATAAGAGGTATTTAAATATGAGTAAAAGCGTAGAGATAACGGCAAAAACCGTTGACGAAGCGATAGAGATAGCGATCCAGCAGTTGAAACTCGACAGAAGCAATGTAAAAGTTGAAGTTATTGACTCAGGAAGCAAAGGTCTCTTTGGTATTGGTGCCAAAGAAGCTGTTGTACGTGTTACAGCAGATGTTAACCTTGAAGAACGCGCAAAAAGCTTTTTAGATGATGTTTTCTTCACGATGGGTATGAAAGTTGACTTTGATATCAAACGCGAAGGAAAAGTTATGAAAATCAACTTAATCGGTGACAATTTAGGTATTGTTATCGGTAAACGCGGTGATACATTAGATGCTTTAGAACATCTTACAAACCTTTGTGTAAATAAAGGTGATGTTGACTATGTAAAAGTTATTTTAGATGTTGAAAATTACAGAGAAAGACGCGAGCAGACATTAATTAAGCTTGCTAAAAATCTGGCATCAACAGTAACGCGCACAGGTAAGAAAATCACTTTAGAACCTATGCATTCTAATGAAAGAAGAATTATTCACGCAACGTTGCAGTCTAATTCTGACATAGAAACATATAGCGTTGGTGAAGAACCCAACCGTAAGGTTGTAATCGCTACAAAAAAGAAATAATTAACGAAAAAAGGTCTGTAAACGATGTGTTGGCAGACCTTTTTTAAAACTGTGAGGTGTCGAAATGATAAGCCCGTTAGCAGATAGAATAAGACCTGAAAAGTTAGAAGATTTTGTAGGACAGGCGCATTTGGTTGCGCCTGATAAACTTCTGTATAAAATTATAAAATCAGGAAATATTTCAAATATGATTTTTTACGGACCGTCAGGCACCGGCAAAACCACTATGGCAAATATCGCGGCAAAAATGTGCAACAAACGCCTCTATAAATTAAATGCCACAAACGCTTCTGTATCTGATATAAAGGCGATTATAGGCGATATTGGCTCTATTGGTAGTGAAAATGGTATATTATTATATTTAGATGAAATACAGAACTTTAATAAAAAGCAACAGCAGTCATTACTTGAAGTTATTGAAAACGGTTCTGTAACTTTGATTGCAAGCACTACGGAAAATCCCTACTTCTATGTTTATAACGCTATTTTAAGCCGTTCATCTGTTTTTGAATTTAAACCGCTAGAAAAAGAAGATGTAGAAAAAGCAATTAAACGCGGCGTTAAAATTTTAGAAAAAGAACTGGCAACAAAGATTAAATTTGAAAAAAATGCACTTTCTGCAATTGCCCAGACTTGTGGTGGAGATGTAAGAAAGTCTTTAAATACTTTAGAATTGTGTGTAAAGGCATCTGCTGATACACCTGATGGAATAATCAAAATTGATATTCCTATGGTAGAGCAG
>JAZOSI010000013.1:0-18987 GCA_045657065.1 Congzhengia sp.
AAAACTTACAGAATGTGCTGCGAAATATTTCAAAACAGTATACACCGAAAAACAAAATGACCGTGCCGTAAAACGCGCACTGTCCCTTGCAAAAGAAAACGATGTAATAATTGCACTTGGTTCTTTATATATGATGAACAATATAAAAAAAGCAGTAGTCTGATGACTACTGCTTTTAATTATTTATAGTGTTTTTCAAGTATGGGGTTTGAGTACATTATCTGAACAAGTGCAGATAATATTTCGTTTGTCATATCGGGAAGGGGAAGACGCTTTATGATGTGATATCCGTACTGTGACTGAACGGGCTTTGAGATTTTGTTTTCGCCTAATGCAAATGTTGCGGTCTCAAATTCTTTTACCATTTCGCCTGTTGTGAACACATAACCGTTGGGGTTTGCTTCCATGCCGGGATCTTTGCCATATTCTTTTATTAAAGCATCAAAATCTTCGCCTTTTGCAGCTAACTTGTAAACTTTGTCAGCTGTTGCTTTGTCTTCTACGAGAATATGTTGTGCACAAACATAATCGCTTTCGTACTTTGCATAAATTTCTTCAATGCTGTTATTTGCGTGGTACACTGAAAAGGCGTTGTCATAACCGAAACTCTTCATAAGTTTTGCATATTCGCCTTTTAAAATATTTGCGTTGTAGCAGTTGTTGTATGTGCTCGCATCAACAACATATTCATTGTCAATGGTGAGGTTATTTTCAACTGCAAATTTTTCCATATCTTCAAAATAAAGACAAAGAGCTTCAGTTTCTTTGAGTGTTGCACCTGTGGGGTAGAAACCGCTTACCATATAAACATAATAATTTAAAATATCATGCAAGGGGAATATTGAAGCAGTGCCGTTTGATTCAAGGTTTTTCTGATCATACACGAGTACACTTCTTACTTCGGGGATGTATGCTACATTGTATCCCATGTTTTCTGTTACAAAACGAACGGGAACAAAAGTGATGTCGTTAGTAATCTGGGGAGCAACATCAAGTGTAACTTCATGACCGTTTACATAAGCGGTTGTAGAATCAATAAATAAATTGATTTCTTTGTCTGTACTTGTAATGGTAACTTTACGGGTAGCTCCGTCCCAACCTACATTGCAGTTAAAACTTTCGGCAACAGCACGAATCGGCACCATAGTTCTGTCATTTGAAATATAGGGTGCAGCCAGCAGGGGAGCAGTCTCCAGATTTCTGTCAGCTGTTCCGTTCTGTACTTTTGCCATTGTGGCATCTCCAATAATAAACTCAACTGTAACTGCACTGGCAGAAACAGAAAGTAAAAGCATCAAAGCGATAAATGTAACTAAAATCTTTTTCATAATCAATATCCTTATAACAAATAATCTGAAATTGTGTTTCTTGAACGTGTTCTTGGTGCAGGTGCTTCCTTGCCTAAGAGCCACGCTTCAAATTCAACAGCTGAAAGCTTTTCTGACTTGAAGTCAGCATATTTTGAAGAGGCTTCCGTCATCCAGCTTCTGTATTCGTAAGAAGAAAGTGCGCCTTTTGATTTTAAGTAACGGTTGTGCTTTGTTACCTTATCGTAGAGTTTTTTGATATCGCTTGCACGACTGTTGCGTCTGTACTGTCTGTGAGCGCCGATTTTTTTACATGAGTAACCATTTTCGGTTATTCTGTCGCAATAAACGGAGTCAGATCTTCCTGACGGGAAGAAAAATCCGCCGCAGTTTTCGCAGATCTTAAGGGGCTTTTTCATAGAAACTGCAGTCAGAATTTCCAATGCAAAAAGTTCCTTTGCAGAAGAAAGAGTGAAGCAGGGAATGAAACCGTTTTCTGCATCAAAAGATACTGTAAAGTCTTTTAAAATGTAAACTTTATTCTTTCTCTGTGCGTCAAACTCACCGAGACTATCAAGTGTAAGTCCGTCGATTGTGTATAATTTATTAAGTTCATTTACAGAGAACTTTGACATCTCATTTTCGTTGTAGTCATCAAAAAAACCGTAAGGATTCACAAAATCCCAGCTTCCGCCCAATGATACGGCAGCAGCACCTGCAGGGAATTCTGATGATTTTTTTCCTGATGTGACGGTGATATTCCCGCCCTTTATGTAGGCCTTAATCAAAAGATAACCTTCTTTCGTAATAATGTTGTAAATCATATGTAATAAGATTATCATATTAAGACGATTATTGTCAATAGCTTTTTAGCACCAAAGGTAGCATTTTTAGTTTTCGCACATCAGTAGTTTTTTGAGTTTTGCGAGCGTCTTTTTTTCAAGCCTTGAAACCTGAACCTGAGATATACCTATTTTTTTTGCAACAAAAGATTGGGTTTTGTCCATAAAGTATCTCATTATGATTATGTTTTTTTCTCTTTCGGAAAGTGAGTTTATGGCAGCCTTTATATCGATTTTTGCAATGAGTGAGTTTTCATCGTGGTCGGATTTTAAGAGATCTTCTAATGTTTTGCCTTCTTCCGTCAATTCAGAATTTATAGAGAATGGAGTAGAGCATGCATCTTTTGCTGCAATGATTTCTTCAGGCGATATTCCAAGCGCAGAAGAAATATCTAGTATTTTAGGCGCTTCGCCTTTTTGCTTTGTTTCCTGTTCTACAAAATGTGAAACCTTTAAAGCGGTTTCTTTGATGTTTCTGCTTACTTTTACGGGACCGTCGTCACGCAAAAACCTTTTTATTTCCCCTAAAATTACGGGAACTGCATAAGTAGAAAACATTACACCCAACTCTGTATTGAAGTTATCTATAGCGCGAATCAACCCTATTGCACCAAGCTGATTTATTTCCGAGGTGTCATAACCGCGCCCGTAGAATCTTTTTGCAATATTTGTAACAAGCCCCATATTTTCTTCTACAAGTTTTTCCTTGGCGTAGGTGTTTCCTGATTGGGCTTCTTTTATAAGGCTATATGTAGTTTCTTTTTTTAATTCGTTCACACCGCACCTCTTACAGCACTGAGGGAGAGGAGGCTCCGATATTTTTTGTTAAAGTGACGGTTGTGCCTTTACCTTTGGTGCTTTCTACTTCTATTCCGTCCATAAAAGTTTCCATAACCGTAAATCCAAGACCGCTTCTTTCAGAATCCTCCGAACCTGTGTAAAGTGGAGTCCTTGCAAGTTCTACATCTTCGATTCCGCAACCCGAATCAGAAATTATTATTTTCACCAATGAGTCTTCGTATGAGCAACTTACAAAAACCGTTCCACAAGTATCTTTATATCCGTGTATGATGGAATTTGTAACGGCTTCAGACACTGCCGCTTTTATGTCTTCGATTTCGTCTAATGTGGGATTCAACTGTGTTATAAATGTCGCAACTGCAGTACGGGCAAATTTTTCGTTTTGAGATACACTTAAAAATTCCAATTTCATTTTATTGTTCATTATGAAATCTCCTCCTCGATCTTTTTGATGGCATCTTCCCTGGTTTTACAGACCTCGATAATCCTTTTTATACCTGACATTGTAAGAAGCTTGTCCACAGAATAAGATGTGGAGACAATCGCGACATTTCCGCCGATAGACTTTATGAGCTTGTACCTTCCAATAACAACTCCTATTCCCGAACTGTCCATAAAAGTAAGAGATGATAAGTCAAAAATAAGATTAGTTACACCCTTGTTTCTTATGACTTCTTCCACGGTGTCTTTGACCTTTTTTGCAGTATGGTGGTCAAGTTCGCCTGACAGGGTAGCAATGAGGGTGTTTCCTCTTAAATTTACTGTAATTTTCATAAAAATCCTCCTTATGTAAATTTCTCTTGTAACTTTATACGATGGATATTCTTGCCAATCCTTTGATGAAATATACATAGTTTTGTCGAATATTAACAACATTTCGACAAATAAAAAAGAGTGAAGTAAAAACTTCACTCTTTCTTGTTTTTATAGAGGTTTTTTTTGAATTTTTCCCTGAAGTCGTGGATACTTTTCAGGTGTATTTTTTACTTTAGTTATAACCACAACAGAATGGTTTATATCTGTGTCGGGAATGTTGTACTGATAAACACCAGTAACTTCGCCACCTAAAGTTTCTATGGAGTTTTGAGCGTTTAGTAACTCTTCATCCACATCGCTTCCCTTGTAGGCTAAGAATACGCCACCTCGTTTCAAATAGGGAAGACAGTATTCACTCAAAACAGAAAGATTTGCAACGGCTCGAGATGTTGCCACATCGAAACTTTCACGCAAAGAAGAACCAAGTTTTGCACCGTCTTCTGCTCTTGAATGAACACAGGATACATCAGATAGACCGAGCTGATTTTTTACTTCTGTAAGGAAATTGAGCCTTTTGTTTAAAGAATCAAGCAGTGTAAGCTTAATATCAGGACGGGCAATTTTTAACGGCAATCCTGGGAACCCTGCGCCTGTGCCTACATCAATTACAGAAGAAGATTCCTTTATAAACTTAAGCCCGAAAAGGCTATCTGCAAAATGCTTTATAACTACTTCGTTATGCTCTGTAATGGCGGTAAGATTCATCTTTTCGTTCCATTCAACCAAAAGCTTTTCGTATGAAGAAAATTGAGAAAGCATTTCTTCCGTCAGCTCATAATTCATTTTTTTAACTGTATCATATAAAAGGTGACTCATCTGTGTTTTCCTCGTTTTTCTGAATGTTTTTGATGATAATTTGCGATACATTTTTAATATCATCTATATAACGGAAAGCGGGTGTTTCTTTAGAAAATTTCCTGAAGAAAATGTCAAGTCCCATTCCGTATACAAAATCGCCTATTGAATTTGTTTCAGCCAAAATCAAAGATTTATCGCCAAGATACATTACTACATCCTCAAAAGGAATATCAAAAATAACATTATCACGCATTGTATCTACGGCAAAAACTCTTTTATCTGTTACATAATAAACCTCACGGCTGATGCGCTTTTTTCTGTACCAGAGTCTTATAAATATAAAATAAATACCCAATAAAAGAGCGGTTATTCCTGCCAATGAAAACACTATGCTCTGACCTGAAAACATCATAATAGCAGAAACCACAGCATACACAATCATCATTCCGCCAATGATAAGAGAAAAGGGAACCAGAAGAAAATCAAATTTATTGAACACTGGTACTTTTTCAGGTTTTCCCTGCCAGAGAATTGTTTCGTTATTTAAATATTTTTCTTTTATATCAGTCATGTATTTTCTCCTTAGTAAAAAATAAAGCGGCAATTCCTTGCCGCAAGATTTTAATATGAGCCGGATGAACGCTTGTAACCGGAACCGCGCTTTGAATCAATACCTTTTTTCATATCATGAAGCTTCTCATCACTGTCCTGTTTGAATTTTGCAATCATATCTTCAAAACTTGCAGGTTGCTGATTTTTCTTGCTCCAGTCAAAATCATCAGGCTTGCGCTGTTGAAGTTTTTTGGGAGCCGACTTTCTGGCCTGCTTTTTTTCATCCAGAAGAGCCTGTTTTACAGACAAACTTATCTTACCTGAATCATCGATAGATAAGATTTTAGCCTTTACAGTATCTCCCTCTTTTACATGGTCCTTAATATCTTTAACATACTCAAGGGCGATTTCAGAAATATGTATAAGACCTGTTTTACCGCCTTCAAATGAGATAAATGCGCCAAACTGTGTTATACCTGTTACTTTGCCCTCTACGATTTTTCCCGGTTCTAATGCCATTAAAACCTTTCCTCCTGTAAATTTATCATAAGTTATTTTGTAGCGTCAACAAAAACCTTTTCGTTAGGTCTTGTATACCCAAGACGCTCACGGATAATTCGTCTTATATAGTCTTCTGAATCAATAGCGTCAAGTTGAGTTTTTAAAGTTTCCTGCTCTGCATAGGCTTCTTCGAGTTTCATATCTACTTCTGTATTGGCTTTTTTCAAAGCAGCAAAATTAAATTGCTGTGAAATGAGCGATATCAGAAGATACAAAAACAAAAAGCAAAAAAGGATTCTTTTAGTGAAAACCCTGATATTTAATTTTCTGACTGTTTTCGCCATAATGATACTCCTATGTTTTTTAGTGAGAGAGTAGTAGATGTTATTTTTCTGACACCTCTGCACAATACACCTATAATACTATAAATAATTTTATACATAAATTTAATCGGTGTCAATAGAAAATTGAAAATTTTCCAAAAAAACAAAGAAATTACCCTTATGATTTTATAAAATACCATGGGCATTACTTTTCCAAGTGTTAATTTATATAAAATACCGCCCAGAAAAGCGCCAATAAACTCATAGGCTCTGACACACCCGTTTGCAACGGAAAAAATAACAAAAAACATAATCCCCGTGGCTATAATTACAAAAGATGAGTCAAAGACATTGCATGTCAGGACAGAAAAGTGACTTTTTCTTGGTACAGAGAAAAAGTCATAGATAATCATAATAACCACACCGCAAATAACAGACCAGATAAAAATTTCGGCCTCTTGTGACATTGTAAACATATTGCCACCTACTTAAGAAGCTTTTTGAAGAAACCTTTTGATTTGTTTTGTCCCTGTGCACATCCTGTGTAAGTGATACCGTAGATTTCACCGTCTATGGTAAGTTCACCCGATGCTACATCGAGTTTTTGAATATGTAAATCTTCACCTTCTATAATGAGCGTATCATCCTGAATAAAGAGTACGATTTTTCCTTCGTCAAATGTGTCCACATCCAAAATTCCCGTTGCGGTCATTTTTTGCTTGTTTTCTAAAACAAGATTGTGGGGAAGTGGTAAATCAATCATAAAATCAGTCCTTTTTTATATATTTTTTATCAGTTTATGAAATTTTTGAACTTATTATGACGCGCGCAAAAAATTCGTTGACTAAATGCGCACAAAATGGTAAAATAATCATATATGATAGACTTACTGTATTTATAGGAAGGAAGTATAAAAATATGTTTATTTGCGATAAATGGGAAGACTATAAAGTTTTAGATATTTCCAAGGGCGAAAAGCTTGAAGACTGGGGAGAATATAGGTTAATACGCCCCGACCCGCAGGTTATATGGGATGAAAGACAAAAGCCACAGCTTTGGAAAACTGCCAACGCCCATTACCACAGAAAAAACACAGGTGGCGGCTCATGGCAGGTACATACCAAAATTCCTGATAAATGGAAGATAAACTTTACACCCCTTGACCTTAGTTTTTATGTAAAACCTATGGGATTTAAGCATACAGGACTTTTTCCCGAGCAGGCAGTAAACTGGATGTGGTTTTCTGACCTTATAAAAAAAGCAGGAAGACCTGTTAAAGTATTGAACCTTTTTGCTTACACAGGCGGTGCTACAGCAGCTGCGGCAGGTGCAGGCGCATCAGTTGTTCACGTTGACTCATCAAAAGGTATGGTAGCCTGGGCAAAGGAAAACCTTGAGTGTTCAGGTTTACGAGAAAAACCCGTGAGATTTATAGTTGACGATGTTATTAAGTTCGTAGAAAGAGAAGCCCGTCGCGGCAATACCTACGACGGTATTATTATGGACCCTCCCTCCTACGGAAGAGGTCCTAACGGCGAAGTGTGGAAGTTAGAAGATGAACTCTATCCGTTGGTAGAAAGATGCATGAAGATTTTATCGCCTGAACCCTTGTTCTTCCTGATAAACTCATACACAACAGGTCTTCAGCCAACAGTACTTTCAGACATACTGAAACTGAAATTAAAGAAAAAATACGGCGGAAATGTAATGGCAGACGAAATAGGCATTCCTGTTTCGGATTCAGATTTGATTCTTCCCTGCGGTGCGGCAGGAAGATGGTGGAATGACTAAAGGAAGTGTTAAAATGAATAATCAAAGAATTTTAGTAGTAGATGATGACAGAAATATATGCGAAATTATAAGACTTTACCTTGAAAAAGAAGGTTTTGAAGTTGTGCTTGCATACGACGGCCAGCAGGCAATAGAACTTTTCAAGGAAAAAACGCCTTCCGTGGTATTGCTCGATGTAATGATGCCAAAAATGGACGGTTTTCAGGTGTGCCGCGAAATCAGAAGAGTAAGCTCTATTCCTATAATTATGCTTACCGCAAAAGGCGACACATTTGACAAGGTTTTAGGACTTGAACTCGGCGCAGACGACTATATGGTAAAGCCTTTTGACAATAAAGAACTGGTAGCAAGAATCAAGGCAATTCTTCGCCGATACGAGCCGAAAGATGCAACAGACAAAGAAATCATATACCCTAACATAGTTATAAACCTTACAAACTATGAGCTCAAAATAAGCGGTGAAGCGGTAGATATTCCGCCAAAAGAATTAGAACTTTTATACTTTCTTGCAACCAACCCCAACAAAGTATTTACAAGAGAACAGTTACTGGAAACTGTTTGGGGATTTGACTATTTCGGTGATTCAAGAACAGTTGATGTTCACGTTAAACGCTTGAGAGAAAAGTTGGAACTGGCAGGCGAAAACGTTTCATGGCAGTTAAAGACCGTATGGGGCGTAGGTTATAAATTTGAGGTGAAATAAGTGAAAAAGCAAAGCATATTTGCAAAACTTTTTACTTTGGTAATGGCAATTTTTTTAATAAGTGCTGTAATTACGGGGACTTTGGTTTTTGGTTTTCTTGGTTCTTACTTTACCGAAAGCAATGAAAAAGAACTGAAAATGATATCAAAACAGGTAACAGATATGACTTTAGAACTTGCAAGTCTTAATCAACCTGCATCTTATGAAGCATACACACGAAATCTTACCGCAATATCACAAATTACAGGGACAGAAATTTTTGTATTTGACACCAAAGGAGAGCTTGTAGCATCAAGTGTCAGTGCTTTTAACGGAAAAATCAAAGAAAGTTTTACAAAAAGCATTTTAGAAGGAAAAACTGAAACCTTCCGTGGCAGTATAAACGGCATATCAGGACCAAGTATGCTTGCTGTAGGAAGTCCCATAAAATATCAAAACACTGTGGTAGGCGGAGTTTTGGTAAGTATTCCTATGCCACAGATTGATAAGGCTCGTGCGGAAGTCGTAAAGATTTTTCTTTGGATTATACTTTTTGTAACTTTGGTTGCAGGTGTACTTGTTTATTTTGTATCGAAAAGAATCTCAAAACCTATAAATAAACTCAATGAAGCTGCAAAATCAATAGCAAAAGGAAATTTCAAACAGCGAGTTGATGTTGATGAAATCAATGAAATAGGAGAATTAAGCGAAACATTCAACTATATGGCAGAATCCATCGAAGAATTTGAAAACAACAGAAACAGCTTTTTGGCAAATGTTTCCCACGACCTTCGTACACCTATGACCACTATTACAGGCTTTGTAGAAGGCGTTCTGGATGGTACAATCCCCGAAAACAAAAAAGACTGGTATCTGTCAATAGTTTTAGACGAAAGCAAGAGACTTTCCCGTATTGTAACGGATCTGTTTGATGTGTCAAAAATCGAGCAGGGAAGCTTTAACCTTGACCCGAAAAGCTTTGACTTAAATGAACTTGTAAGAATAAATATCATCAAATTTGAAAAAAGAATCACAGATAAAAATATTGAACTTTTGGTAGAGTTTGAGCGTGACGGAATTTTCGTATTTGCTGATAAAGACGCCATTGCGCGAGTGCTTACAAACCTTTTTGACAATGCCATCAAGTTTACTGATGAAAACGGATATATTAAAATCCGAGTAGGCACAAAGAACGGAAAAGCATACGTAAGTATAGAAAATTCAGGCCTTGGCATCGATGAAGACGAGCTTGTGCATATTTTTGATAGGTTCTATAAGACAGACAAATCAAGAAATCTTGACAAAAATGGTGCAGGACTTGGACTTTATATTGTAAAAGGAATTGTTCAGGCACACGGCGAACGGGTGTGGGCAGAAAGTGTTAAGAATGAATTTACACGTTTCAGTTTCACACTGAAACTGAACGATGAGAACTGATAAATGTGAGGAATGTAAATGGGATTAAAAATCATTCATTGTGCCGATGTGCATTTTGATTCTGCAATGTCGGGCATAAAGACGACTGCAAAAGTAAATATAAGACAAAACGAAATGAAGGAGACATTTTCTGAAATTGTGAAACTGGCAGAAAATGCAGACATTCTTTTGATTTCGGGAGATTTGTTTGACGGGAGGAATGTTTCCAAAAACACTCTTTCATATTTGAAAGATGAGTTCTCAAAAATCCCCGACACAAAAGTTTTTATCTGCGCGGGAAATCATGATTACATTGGTGAAAAAAGTCCTTACCGCGAGTTCAATTTTGGTGAAAATGTGTATATATTCGGAACAGAGATGGAGTGTATTTCATTTCCTGAATACGATGTTTATGGCATTTCTTTTAAAGCTCCAAACGATGAAAGGGAGATGCTTTCGGGATTTCGCGTTCAGAATCCTGAAAAGATAAATATCTGCGTTATGCACGGCGATGTTGCCGGCACAGACTATAATCCCATCAAAGTTAAAGACATAGAATCAAGTGGACTTGATTACCTTGCCCTTGGTCACATCCACAAGGCAAGCCCAATCAATAAAGCAGGCTTGACCCACTATGCATACCCCGGTTGCCCTGAGGGTCGCGGAAACGACGAAACAGGCGAAAAAGGTGCCTATGCATTAGAAATAATAAAAGGAAATGTGGTAAATTGTGAGTTTGTTCCATTGTGTCGCAGAATGTATATAGACGAAGAAGTTGATATAACTGATGTGACCGACTATAACGGAATTTTTGAAAAAATAAACGAACTGTATAAAGGCGAAAACCACATTTACAGATTTACATTAAAGGGTAACGCTAAAGTTTCTTTTGACACTGCAGTAATAGAGGAGAAGATAGCGGGATTTTCTGTTACAGTAAGAGACAAAACTGTACCTGCCATTGATATAGAAAAATTATCAGAGGAATTTTCGCTAAAAGGCTTGTTTTTAAAATTTGCCCTTTCTGAAAAAGAAAATATGACAGAAAGTGACTTTAATGATGCATTAAAAGCAGGACTTTACTACATAGAAAAAGAGGAAAACAATGAGAATAGATAAGATAGAGATTGACGGCTTCGGAAAACTGAATAATCGCGAGTTTGTTTTTGCCGACGGCATAAATCTTATCTACGGTGAAAACGAAAGCGGAAAAAGTACCCTGTGTGAATTTTTGCTCTCTGCATTCTATGGACTTCCCACAGAAACTAAAAAAGAAGTAGTAGACATCCCCACACGCCAGAAATACCGCCCATGGAATACAGAAAAATTCGGCGGAAGAGTGTACTTTACCGATGACAACGGCAAAAAATATGTAATCGAAAGAACATTCAAATCCACTCCCAGAAGCGATAAATCCATCCTTCGTGATGCAGATACCTGGGAAGAAATAGATAGCGGAGAAAATTTAGGCGAAAGGTTTTTTGGCCTTTCAAGAAAAGCATTTTTGAAGACTTTATATGTGAGAAGCTTTGGTGCGGACAGTCTGAAATCCGACGACGGCGAGATTCTCTCACGCCTTTCAAATTTAGAAACAGCAGGAGACGAAGACGTCTCATATTCAAAGATAATAAACGCTATGGAAAAAGAGATTTTCCACTTAAAGACAAAGACAGGCAGAGGCGGAAAAATCACGGAACTCGAAGACAGATTAAACGCTCTCAATCAGGAAAAATCGCTTTCCCGTATGACATACTCCACACTTTCAGAAGACGAAAAGTATGCCGAAACCCTTAAATGCGAAGCAGAAGAAAAAGAAAAGGCAATAAAATCACAAGAAGAAAAATACAATCTTGCAATAGCGCACGAAAAGTATTTAAATTCACAAAAAATTACACAAACTCAGAATGCAATAAAAGAAAGAATAGAAGCAGTTACAGAAAAGAAAAAAACTGCAGAAGAAGAACTTACAAACCTTGCAGATGAAGAAGTAATCAATGTTACTGCCGAAGAAATAAGCAGAGCACGCGCATTAGAAACCAAAAAAGTCTTAACAGAAGAAAAACTGGAAAACTTAAAAAAACAACCAAAAAGAAAAAACAATGCATTTATTTTGCTGATACTTTCTCTGCTTGGCATTGGCATTGCTTTCTGGCAGTTAATCCTTGGTTGCTTGCTTGTTGCTTTAGGTGTTGTGTTGTTTTTCGTGTTCGACAAAAAGAACAAAAAAACAGAGTCAGATGATTTGCAGTCAATACAGAGAGAACTCGATGAAATAACAAACGAACTCGAAAGTATTTTAAAACCCTACGGCGTGAGCGTATCTGACGAACTCTCCACGATTTTTATGAGTTCAAAAGGAAAAGAAAACAAAAAGAGAGAACTCGAAAAGGCGATATGTGAGTACGAAAAAGAAATCAAGACTCTTACAAATAGCATTCCCGAAGATAAAATTGTAGAATTTTCTGATGAAGTTAAAACCTATTCGCAAGAATCAGCAGAAGAAATTCGAAAAAAAATTAATCTTTTGAAAGAAGAGAGTAGTATTTTAAAAGAAAAGTCATCACAGATTTTAGTGAGACTCGCTCGTGAAACTGCAGAAATAAGAAAAGAAGAAGACATCGAAGCAGAAATTTCGCAGGTTGCAGAAGAATTAAATTCACTTACAAAAAGGCACGCATCTTTAACCAAAGCGGCAGAGTGGCTGATGCGCGCGCACAACGAAATAAAAAACAACTTTGCACCCCGATTAAATGAGAAAGCATCGGAGTATTTGAAATTCTTAACATACGAAAGATACGAAGATGTCCGTGCCACAGATACATTCGGTATAAATGTGAAAGACACAGACGGCAATATAACAGAAGCAGAATATATGAGCCGCGGTACATACGATTTGATGTATATTGCACTTCGCTTTGCGGCAATGAATGTATTGACAGATGCTAAAATTCCACCTGTTATTTTAGACGATGCCTTTTCTCAGCTTGATGATAAAAGACTCGCGCAAGCGATGAAATTTTTAAAAGTTATGCCTGAATTTTCACAGGTGTTGTACTTTACTTGCCACGAAAATAATGTAAGCACAACAGATGGAATAAATATAATCAAACTCTAAAAGTTCTTGCAATAGAGTATGATATATGTTATAATTTACAGATAATTGTAAAAGACAAAGGAGATATATAAATGAAAAACGTTTTTGACACCTTAAAAGAGCGTGGTTTAATCGCGCAGACAACACACGAAGAGGAAATAAGAGAACTTCTCGGAAAAGAAAAGGTGACTTTTTATATAGGCTTTGACCCCACTGCCGACAGCCTTCATGTAGGACACTTTTTACAGATGGTAGTTATGCGCCACATGCAGGATGCAGGCCACCGTCCCATAGCATTGGTTGGCGGCGGTACAGGTATGGTTGGCGACCCATCAGGCAGAACAGATATGCGCCAGATGATGACAGTTGAAACAATCAATCACAACTGCGAACAGTTCAAAAAACAGCTCTCATCAGTTATTGATTTTTCAGACGGTAAAGCCATTATGGTAAATAACGCCGACTGGTTAAGAGACTTAAATTACATAGAATTCTTGCGTGAAATCGGTTCATGCTTCTCTGTAAATGAAATGTTAAGAGCGAAATGTTTCCAGACAAGACTTGAAAAAGGACTTTCGTTCTTAGAATTCAACTATATGCTTATGCAGAGTTACGACTTCCTGGAACTCAACAAAAGATACGGTTGCGTAATGGAACTCGGCGGCGACGACCAGTGGAGCAACATCTTAGGCGGTATCGACCTTTGTCGCAGAAAAGCAAACAAACAGGTTTACGGTATGACATTTACACTTCTTACCACATCTGACGGTAAGAAGATGGGTAAAACCGCAAAAGGTGCACTCTGGCTTGACCCTGAAAAATGTTCACCCTATGAATTCTACCAGTACTGGAGAAACGTTGATGACGCTGACGTTGTTCGCCTTATTAAGATGATTACATTTGTTCCTATGGAAGAAATCTATGAAATGGAAAAATGGGAAGGTGCAGACCTTAATAAAGCAAAAGTACGTTTAGCTTATGAAGTTACAAAACTTGTACACGGCGAAGCAGAAGCAGAAAAAGCAAAAGCAACAGCAGAAGGAATCTTCGGTGGCGGTGCAGCAGGCGATATGCCCACAACAGAAATTGCGGCAGCTGATGTAGCTGACGAAACAGCACTTTTAGACCTTATGTTAACTGCAAAACTTATACCCTCAAAAGGTGAAGGCAGAAGACTTATCCAACAGGGCGGTGTATCTGTTGATGATGTTAAAATCACAGAACCTAATTGCACAGTTGCAAAAGACGCACTTTTAAATGGTATCGTTGTTAAAAAAGGTAAAAAAGTATTCCATAAGATTATCGCAAAATAATATATAAAGAAGGTTATAAAAATGAAAATAGATACAAAATGCATTCACGCGGGTTACACACCTAAAAACGGTGAACCCAGACAGATTCCGATTTATCAGAGCACAACATTCAAATACGACACAAGTGAAGAAATGGGAAAACTCTTCGATTTAGAAGCGTCAGGCTATTTCTACACAAGACTTCAGAATCCTACCAATGATATGGTTGCAGCCCGTATTGCAGCTTTAGAGGGTGGTACTGCGGCTATGCTCACATCATCAGGTCAGGCTGCAAACTTCTATTCAATATTCAATATTGCTTCCTGTGGCGACCATGTTGTAGCTTCGTCTGCTATCTACGGCGGAACATTTAATTTGTTTTCTGTTACAATGAAGAGAATGGGTATTGAATTTACATTCATTTCACCTGATGCAACAGAAGAAGAAATTCAGGCAGCAATGAGACCCAATACAAAAGCAGTTTTCGGCGAAACAATCGCAAACCCTGCATTATCTGTTTTGGATATCGAAAGATTTGCTCGCGTTGCCCATAGAAACGGTGTACCGCTCATTATCGACAACACATTCCCCACACCTATTAACTGCAGACCTATCGAATGGGGAGCAGATATCGTTACACATTCTACCACAAAATACATCGACGGACACGCATCATCAGTAGGCGGTTGCATAGTTGATTCAGGTAAATTTGACTGGACAAAATATCCAGACAAGTTCCCCGGACTTTGCACACCTGATGACAGCTATCACGGTGTAACATATACAGAGCGTTTCGGTCTGGAAGGTGCATTCATTACAAAAGCAACAGCACAGCTTATGCGTGACTTCGGTTCAATCCAGTCACCACAGCACGCTTACTATATCAATTTAGGTTTAGAAAGCTTATCACTTCGTATGAAACGCCACTGCGAAAACGCACAGAAAGTAGCAGAATACTTACAGAATCACGAAAATATCGCCTGGGTTAGCTATTCAGGTTTACCAGGTGACAAATACTACGAACTTCAGCAGAAATATATGCCCAACGGCGGTTGCGGTGTAGTAAGTTTCGGTGTTAAGGGCGGAAGAGCAGCAGCGGAAGCCTTTATGAAAAAATTAAAGCTTGCATCTATCGAAACCCATGTTGCAGATTCAAAAACATGCTGTCTGCACCCTGCAAATGCAACACACAGACAGATGAACGACGAAGAACTCGCAGCTTGCGGAATCACACCTGATTTAGTGAGATTCTCATGTGGTTTAGAAGATGCAGAGGACATCATCGCAGATATTAAACAGGCACTTGAAAACTAATATCAGGAGGCTGAATTATGCCGATAAAAATACCCAATGAATTACCGGCGGTTAAGGTTTTAAACAGTGAAAACATCTTCGTTATGACGGAGTAACGAGCTATCACCCAGGACATTCGTCCGTTAAAGCTCCTCATTTTAAACCTTATGCCTTTAAAAATTGATACAGAAACACAGCTTTCAAGAGTTCTGGGAAATACACCATTGCAGATAGAAATTGAACTTCTGAAAACAAGCACCTATGAATCAAAGAACACATCCCATGAACACCTTTTGAGCTTTTACAAAACTTTTGACGAAGTAAAGCACAGAAAGTTTGACGGACTTATCATTACCGGTGCGCCTGTTGAACAGATGGAGTTTGAAGAAGTGGAGTACTGGGATGAACTCTGTGAAATTATGGAATGGTCCAAGAAAAATGTAACAAGTACATTCCATATTTGCTGGGGTGCTCAGGCAGGACTTTACTACCATTACGGTATAAAGAAATACCCCCTTGAAAAGAAAATGTTCGGTGTGTTCAAGCACAAGGTAGATTACAAAAAATCAATCCTTATGCGTGGCTTTGACGATGAGTTCTATGTGCCTCATTCAAGACACACAGAAGTAAGAAGAGAAGACATTGAAGCAGTAAAAGAATTAAAAATCCTTTCTTCTTCAAAAGAAGCTGGCGTATACGCCGTAAGCAGTAAAAACGGCAGACAGATATTCATCACGGGACATTCCGAGTACGATTCCGGAACTTTGCGAAAAGAGTATGAAAGAGATAAAGCTGCAGGTCTTCCTATTGAAGTTCCCGTTAACTATTTCCCCAACGACGACGATACAAAAGAACCTAAACTCTTGTGGCGTGCTCACGCAAATCTCTTATACACAAACTGGCTCAATTATTTCGTATATCAGACCACACCGTATGACATAAATGAGATAAAATAAAAGTTGCAGTTATGCTGCAACTTTTATTATTACCGGAACATTGCGAAAACTCCTTGACTTTGAATAAAAACTGTGATATACTCTACATACTATGATAGATACCGAGGAGTATCTATGCCTATTTTTGGGGGAAACCATGAGATTAAAAGACGGATTTATGTTAAAGAAAATATTAGACGATTATATAGTTGTCCCCACGGGCGATAATATAGTAGACTTCGCAGTAGCGGTGTCTTTAAATGAAACAGGTGCTTTTTTGTGGCAACAGCTGGAAAGCGAAAAAAGCATTGAAGAACTGGCAGATGCACTGGCAAGTGAATATGACATCACTAGCGAAGAAGTTATTGACGATGTCATCGAGTTTGCAGAACTTTTAAAGACACGTAACTTTTTAGCATAATATAAGAAAAAACGAAAGGCGGTCTTTCGATGAAAAGAGCAAAAACCGAAACAGGTAAATGGATTTTTAATCGTATCCGCCCGTTTATACCGTACTTAGTTTTGCTTATTGCAATGGTTATTACTGTTGCGTATATAAATGTAGAATTTTCACTTGTGTCAAAGAGCCTTATTGATGTAGCTACAAAACAGGCTGATGGAAATCTCATAAACAGTGCGATAGCCTTGGTGGTTCTTTTGGTAGCGCAGTTGCTTTTACAAATTGTTTATACAAGAGTTCACATAACAGTAAGTGGAAAACTTGCTATGTCAATCAGAACAGAACTTTTTTATAAGCTTTTAGGTAAGGATTACAGTGAGGTTTCAAAAGTCCACTCAGGTGAAATTCTTAACAGACTTGTCAGTGATGTATCGCTTTTATCAGAAAAAACCACAGAGATAATTCCAAATGTGTTCGCACTTTTATCTACTGTTATCTTCAGTTTCACGGCTCTTTACAGACTTGACAGTACATTTGCACTGTTTTGTTTATGCTGCGGTCCGATAATTTTAGCGTCGGCTTACATATATAAAAAGAAGATTAAATCACTTCATATAAAATGCCGTGAAAGTGATGGCGAAGTCCGTTCGCATCTTCAGGAAACAATACAGAGCTTTATAGTTATAAAGGCTTTCAGAAAAGAAAACCTTATGAGAAAAAATTCTGAAAAGCTCCAATATACAAATTATAAACTTAATGTAAAACGCGCAACAGTCGGTATAATTTCAAATATACTGTTCTTCCTTGCAATGACCGTTGTTTACTATGCGGCTCTTGCCTGGGGCGTGTACAAACTCAGTATAGGTGCTATTACATTTGGTACAGTTACGGCGATGCTTGGCCTTGTAGGTCAGCTCCAGTCACCATTTCGTGAAATAGCAGCCATTTTACCGCAAACCTATATGGTTCTTGCATCAACAGAAAGACTTATCGAAATGGAAAAAATACCCGACGATGAGTCAGAGGAAGAATTTAAAGATACTGATAGTTTCGAAAAAATCGTTTTTCAGAATGTAGACTTTTCTTACGGAGAAGTTGAAGTTTTGAAAAATGTTAATCTTACAGTTAATAAAGGCGAGTTTGTTGCCATTTGTGGTGTTTCGGGAGCAGGTAAGAGTACACTTTCTAAGATTATGCTTTCTGTGATAAAACCCGATAATGGTCAAGCTTTGGTAAAAGCAGGAGAAAACGAAACTGCGTTTTCATCCCAGACTCGTAAACTTTTTTCCTATGTGCCTCAGGGAAATTTGATTCTATCAGGTACAATCAGGGATAACATTACATTCTGTGATGATAATCCCGATGAAGAAAAGTTAATCAACGCGTGTAAAGCCGCGCAGATTATAGAGGATATTAATAAAATGCCCGATGGGTTCAATACCATTCTGGGCGAAAAAGGTCACGGCATGTCCGAAGGCCAGATTCAGCGTCTGGCAATAGCAAGAGCACTTTACTATGACGCTCCCGTTCTTTTATTGGACGAAGCCACATCGTCACTTGACATTGCAACAGAGGATAACCTCTTAAAAGCAATAAAATCAATGACAGATAAGACTTGCATTATTATCTCTCACAGAAGAGAAGTAATGGATGCCTGTGACAAAACATACATATTGCAGAATTGCTCACTTAACGAGCTTATAATATCCCCCCCGGATTTATCAATCCAATCCATGATTTAAAGGAGGAAGAAAAAATGGCAAAAATTGGGATATTCAAGAAAATTGCCGCTTTAGCAACAGTTATTGCTATCGTTGTTTGTTTTGCTGCTTCTGCTGGTGCAGTTACAGTTACAACAACAACACAGTATTTATCTGGCGATGAAGGCGATATCCAGGTAAATGTTACAATCACAGGCGAAGAAATTATTGGAAATAATGTATCATACTATGCATCCAAAAATGAAGTTCCTGTATACATTGACCAGATCGATAATTGTGGATCAACACAAACCTTTAGCTATGTTACATCAGATGCTAACCTCAACAGTGAAGTAAAAGTAGGCTACACAGGTGCAAGTGAAGCTGAAGACGCAAAAGTTGAAGGAAAAACAGTAACATGGGGTGATGCTGTAGTTTACATTC
>JAZOSI010000014.1:0-12659 GCA_045657065.1 Congzhengia sp.
CGTTATCCCGTATGGCGTTTTCTGACCATAAGAAAGTTGAAATCACAAAGGGCGACCTTGTTATTGTTTCAGCGTCTCCTATTCCCGGAAACGAAAAAGCAATTTCTACAGTTATAAATGAACTTTTCAAAAAGGGCGCAGATGTGGTTTATAAGTCTCTGGAAAATATCCATGTTTCAGGCCACGCTTGTCAGGAAGAATTAAAGTTGATACTGTCTTTAGTGAAACCCAAATTCTTTATCCCTGTCCACGGCGAATTCAGACACTTAAAGCAGCATGCAGCCATTGCTGAGAAGATGGGAATGAAAGCAAAAAACATCATTATCGGCGATAATGGTAAAGTAATAGAACTCAGCAATAACACATGTAAACTTAACAACACAGTTCCATCTGGCGCAGTTCTAATTGACGGACTCGGTGTTGGCGATGTTGGTAATATCGTTCTTCGTGACAGAAAGCATCTGGCAGAAGACGGTATCATCGTTGTTGTGGTTACAATGTCAAAACTGGATGGCTCAATCCTTTCGGGTCCTGATGTTATCTCACGAGGCTTTGTGTATGTGAGAGAGTCGGTTGACCTGATGGATGAAGCAAAAATCGTAGCAAAGCGCGCTTTAGATAAGTGTGCAGATAATAAAAAATCAGACTGGGCAAGTCTTAAAAGCAGTTTAAAAACATCACTTGGCGATTTTCTCTATGCAAAAACAAAGAGAAAACCCATGGTGTTACCTATAATAATGGAAGTCTAAAGATATACAGGAGATGATTAATATGGCATTTAAATTATTTACTTCAGAATCAGTTACAGAGGGACATCCCGATAAAATGGCGGACATTTTGTCAGACGCTGTCCTCGATGAAATTTATAAAAAAGACCCCGCAGGCAGAGTAGCTTGCGAAGTTACAGTTACAACAGGTCTTGTTTTGGTTGTAGGGGAAATCTCTACAACTACATACGTAGACATTCCCAAAACAGTAAGAGAATGTGTAAGAGAAATCGGTTACGACCGTGCAAAATACGGTTTTGACTGCGACACTTGTGCAGTTATTACAGCGATCGACGAACAGTCTGCAGACATCGCTTTGGGCGTTGACAAATCTTTAGAAGCAAAACAGGGAAAAGAAGACATAGGTTCTATCGGTGCAGGCGACCAGGGTATGATGTTCGGTTATGCTTGCAACGAAACAGAAGAGTATATGCCTTTGGCAATTTCTCTTGCTCATAAGCTTACAAGAAAGCTTACAGAAGTAAGAAAATCAGGCGAGATTGCATATTTAAGACCTGACGGCAAATCTCAGGTAACTGTTGCATACGACGAAAACGGAAAACCTGTATACATTGATACAGTTGTTATTTCAACACAGCATGGCGAAGAAGCAACACACGAAATGATTGAAAAAGATATGATTGAAAAGGTAATCAAACCTACAATCCCCGCAGAGCTCTTAAGAGAAGACACAAAATATTACATAAATCCCACAGGTCGCTTTGTAGTTGGTGGACCTAACGGTGACTCAGGTCACACAGGCAGAAAAATTATTGTTGACACATACGGTGGCTATGCTCGTCACGGCGGCGGTGCTTTTTCAGGAAAAGACCCCACAAAAGTTGACAGAAGTGCAGCTTACGCAGGAAGATATGTTGCTAAAAATATCGTAGCAGCAGGCCTTTGTGACAAATGTGAAGTTCAGATTGCTTATGCAATTGGTGTTGCAGAGCCTGTATCAGTTTCTGTTGAAACATTCGGTACAGCTCATGTTGATGATGCAAAGATTATCGAAGTTATCAATAAATGCTTTGACCTTCGTCCTGCAGGCATTATCAAAATGCTTGACTTAAGACGCCCCATCTACAAGCAGACTGCATCATACGGTCACTTTGGTAGAACTGATGTAGATCTTCCCTGGGAAAGACTTGATAAAGTAGAAGAAATCAAGGCAGCATTATAATTAATAACATTGAATGGAGGCAAAATCCATGAAAATACTTATAGTTGACGACGAAAAGCTTTTAGTAAAAGGCATAAAGTATAACTTTGAACAGGACGGCTATACAGTTGTAACAGCATACGACGGAGAAGAAGCTATCAAAACTGCTTATGATAAAAGTATCGACCTTATCATTTTAGACTTGATGCTTCCTAAAATTGACGGATACGAAGTTTGCCAGAAAATACGCGAATTTTCTAATGTGCCTATAATTATGCTTACAGCTAAAAACGAAGATATGGATAAAATTTTAGGACTTGAATATGGTGCGGACGACTACCTTACAAAACCTTTCAATATTTTAGAGTTGAAGGCTCGTGTTAAGGCAGTTTTGCGTCGTATGACACCTGTTGACAGTGTTGCTAAAAAAGATTCTATGGTAGCAATAGGCAGCGTAACACTTGACTACAACTTAAGACGGGTTGCAATCGGTGAAAAAATTATTGAGCTTACTGCAAAAGAATTTGATTTAATAGACCTTTTTGTATGTAATGCAGGTAAAGTATATTCAAGAGAGAATCTTTTGGATATCGTATGGGGTTATGATTATCCCGGAGATGTAAGAACTGTTGATGTTCATGTAAGAAGACTCCGCGAAAAAATCGAAGAGAACCCTGCAGAACCCCGCTTTATTCATACAAAATGGGGGGTAGGTTACTATTTTAAAGAAATTTAAAGATAATTTATTCAGCATAAGATATAAGATTGTAGCGACATATTTTATAATCGCTGCTATTGTTCTTGTTATTCTTGCTACATATGCGATAGGTACATTAAGAACATACCTTCTGGAACAAAAAAAGGTAGAAGCCTTGATGCGTGCAAATATTGTGGCAAGTATTGATGTAGATGTATTTGATGAATACGAAATTGAAAAAAAGATGGAAACGATGCCAATAGAGGCGGGTTTTCGTGCCGTAATAACCGATAGTAAATCAAAGGTATATTATGATTCATTAGCCGAAGGTGGTTACACGGGAAAACTGTTGGTATATGCACCTGTTACTGAAGTACTTGTAAACAACAACAGTAACTCGTACTACTCAAAAACAAAAGATGGTTGGGTGGTAGATGCAGCTGTTCCGGTTGTAAAAAACGGTAAAACCATAGGTTCTGTTTTGATTACATCGTCAGGCGATGATATCGATGAACTTTTACGACATATCACATTAGCAATCATTATATTCGGAATAATAATCATAATATTTGTGCTTATCATTGGCGTATTTATCGCAACAGTGCTTACAAAACCTATTGTAAAGCTTACTACATTTATCAAAAATATGCCTATGGACAAGCTTGAAAAATGCGATCTGGTAAGCCGCGATGAAGTAGGGGACCTTGTTGTTGCATTTAATGAACTGATTGACAGAATTGATGAACTGGAAGAAAAAAGGCGTGCTTTTGTATCCGATGCTTCTCACGAACTCAAAACACCACTTTCTATCATTAAACTCTTGTCCGACTCACTCATACAAACAAACAATCCTGATCCTGCATTTTTGCGTGAGTTTTTAAGTGATATGAATGCAGAAGTAGAAAGACTTACAAGAATTGTACAGCGTCTTTTGGACCTTACAAAAATGGACCAGACGAGCCGTATGAAACAGGAATTCGTGTCTGTGAGTGAGATTGCTACTGATGTTTATGAAAAACTCTTACCTTTAGCACAGAATAAAGAGATAGAATTTATTTTCACGAAGCCTGACGACGATGTACTGATCCCGATAGACCGAGACAGTATAACAGAGTCAGTATATAACATTGCAGACAATTCCATTAAATACACTGAAAACGGAGGAACTGTAAAGATGGAAGTTATGCGAGATCTTGGAAATGTCCTGGTAAGAATATCAGATACGGGAATAGGCATTCCGAAAGATGATATGCAGAAGATTTTTGACCGTTTCTATCGTGTAGATAAAGCAAGAGCGCGTGATACCGGTGGTACCGGTCTCGGACTTTCTATTGCTATGGATGCAGTAAAGCTTCACGGTGGATATATTGAAGTTTCCAGTGAAGAAGAAAAGGGAAGTATGTTTACGATTGTTCTTCCTTATGATTCTGAAACTGCAATTCCTGCATCTGTAAGAGAAAATAGCGAAAATCTCTTGACAGAAGAGTAAAAAAATACTATAATTAAATTGTTAACAGGGGAGCCCGTAGGCGGGCTGAGATGAAGTAATCAACTTCGACCCTTATAACCTGATTTGGGTAATGCCAACGAAGGGAGTTACTTTTATCTTTCGTATTTTAGGTGTACCCGATCGGGTACACCTTTTTTGCGCGAAAAAGAGAAAATACGAAAGGAAAATATTATGAAAACAAAAAAATTGACATTGTCTGCAGTTATGATATCTCTATCTGCAGTACTTTCTATGGTAAAGGTGTATGAGCTTCCTTTGGGTGGTTCTATTACACTTTTAAGTATGCTGCCCGTTGCAGCAATAGCAATCTGCTACGGTACAAAAACAGGGCTTTTCGTGTCAACTCTTTATGCTTTTTTACAAATAGCGTTAGACCTTGGTAAACTTATGGGTTATGGTATGACACCATTAACATGGATAGGCTGCCTTGTGTTTGATTATATTATTGCATATGGAGCTTTGGGACTTTCTGGAATATTCAGAAAAAAAGGCACACTAGGAATGTGTGCAGGTGTAGCTATTTCGTGTTTTGTGCGATTTGCCTCACACTTCATATCAGGCGCAATAGTATTCTCGGTATGGTGTCCTGATGACTGGAATGTATACTGGTATTCTATAGCATATAACGGAAGTTATATGTTGCCTGAACTGATACTCACAACAATAGGTGCAGCACTTTTGTTCCGAGTGCCGAGTGTAAAGAAACTAATAGAAAATAGATAAAAAAGCGTGCCTTAGGGCACGCTTTTTTATTTAAAATAGAAGTTTTAATGCAGATGCAACATTCTTTGCGTAAAGCACATCAAGACCGTCGGGAACATTAAGACTGCGTTTGTTGGACTCGGGGATAATGCATTTTTTAAAGCCAAGCTTTTTTATTTCGTTCAGACGCTTTTCTATTTGAACGACCGCACGTAACTCACCGGTAAGACCAACTTCGCCTAAAAAGGCGATTTCAGGCGGAATATCGGCATTTTTGAAAGAAGAAGCGATAGCGCAGATAATACCTAAATCTGCAGCAGGCTCGTCGACTCTCATACCGCCGACAACATTTACATATATATCCTGATTAGAAAGATTCAGACCAACACGCTTTTCCAAAACTGCGATAAGCATATTTACACGGTTGAAGTCGGCACCGTTGCTCATTCTGCGGGGAGCAGGGAAGAATGTCTGTGATACTAATGACTGAACTTCAGCAAGTATCGGTCTTGTGCCTTCTAATGTACATATTACGGTAGAACCTGAGGTTTTATCAGGACGACCGTCGAGCATCATAGATGAAGGATTTTTTACTTCTTTTAAACCTTCATTTGTCATTTCGAATACGCCGATTTCGTTTGTAGAACCAAAACGGTTTTTAACTGCTCGTAAAATCCTGTGACTCTGATGCCTTTCCCCTTCAAAGTGGAGAACACAATCCACCATATGCTCCAAAACTTTAGGTCCTGCCAGGTTGCCGTCTTTCGTAACGTGACCTACCAAAAATACTGCAATGGAGTTTTCTTTAGCGAATTTCATTAAAGAAAGCGTCACATCTCTTACCTGGCTTACGGTACCTGGAGCAGAGGATATATCTGGATTGTACATTGTTTGCACAGAATCAACTATTAAAATGTCAGGTTTTAAATCCTGGGCGTTTTTTAATACAGAGTTGATATCGGTTTCTGTAAGAAGATAAAAATCTTCTTTTATTCCAAGGCGGTCAGCTCTCATTTTTAACTGCTTTTCGGATTCTTCTCCTGAAACATAGAAAAAGCTTGTGTCTTTTTCTAAAGATTTAATAAGCTGAAGAAGAATTGTAGATTTACCTATTCCGGGTTCGCCTCCAACTAACACTAAAGAACCCTGCACAATACCTCCGCCCAAGACTCTGTCCAACTCACCGATTCCGCAAAGGATTCTTGTATCTTTTGTGGTGCTGACATCAGAAAGTTTAACAGGGGAAGAGTAGGACTGAGTTACTTTTTTTGCAGTTTTAGATGTTGTAACTACTTCTTCTACAAATGTACTCCAGCTGTTGCATTCGGGACATTTACCTATCCATTTCGGAGATTCGTATCCGCACTCGGAACAAATATATAAAACTTTAGATTTCATAAGCAAACCTCTATTCTGTGATTTCTTCTGGTGTAGGGATTACCGATTCAGGTATTGAGGGTGCATCAGGTACTGTTGGAACATTTTCAGGAACTTCGGGTTCTACAACTTCAGGAGGAAGTTCTGGTTTCTTGGTTCCTACCAGTTCCACTCTGTCTTTTCCTGCATACTTACTGCGTGAAAGAACAGTGGATGAAATCTGCTCTCCGTTTTCATAAACCACTTTATATGCTACATAAGAGCTTCCATATGTACCATTACTTTCTACTTTAATTTCGCCTTCGGGCAATGTAGGATCATCTTTTTTTACTACTTTTGGTGGATAAGAACCTGTGTTTGAAGTAGTGATTTTTATTTCTCGTTCGGGATGTTCATCAGTTCCCATAATTATAATTGTATTTATTCTGCCTTCTGCAATCGCCCTGATTTCAACGGGCATTGAGGTTGTATTTTTGAACTTGAAGTCAGTAGTACCGTAAGAGACCGTCGCATCTCTTCCCATAGGAACATAATCTACGGGTAAAGTATGATTTCTTCTTTCTGTAACTTCTAAATCCGCAAATACAACGGCGTTGTACATTGTAGAAGAAACCTGGCAAATACCACCACCTACGCCGGGTTGAACAGTATTTCCCACATATACATTGGCTATGCGAAAACCTCTCTCGGTAGTTCTGGGACCGACTACATTGTTATAAGAAAACTCTTCGCCGGGAGCAAGAACATAACCATTGATTTTTTCGCAGGCAAGCTTGATATTGTACGCACGATCATTGCTGCTTGATGCGTAGTTGGAAGAAAATCTTCCTAATTCATTGGCTAAAAGAGTGCTCTTTAAACTTTCAGAGGTTGTTTCAGGTTGTGTGATTTTTGCAGGAATTTTGATAACATCTGAAGAATTTTCAGATATTGCGCTTTCAATATCATCCTTTGACACAACAACACCCGGCTGACTTTCCATAAAAGATATTCTGTGATTTTCTATTTTGTAATCTGCAGACACAGGTTTTTCAACTGTGTGACGCTTGATGTATTCGTATGTAATTTCTTCAGGCTCTACATATTTAAGTTCTGCTGAAATAGTAGATTTATCACTTAAAATGCATTCTTCAAGTTGCGCTTTAATTTCAGAGAAGAGTATACCGTTGCCCGCTTTTCCGCGTGTTATTATAAGTTCGTTGTCGCCGTATTCAATTTTGTTGTCAACGGCTGTGATTTCAAGGTTCTGTGAAAACTCATCAACTTTATTCTGCAGGGCAACTTCGTCAAATGCCAATATAAAATCAAAATTCTGTGGATTTTTTTTGAGTTCTGCAATTTCCGAAAGACGACCAAGGAATTTTTTTGTTCGTCCAAAAGAGAAGGCCTTTTCTGCCATTGCTTCTGTATCTAAAACGGGTGAAACAGATAAAGATTCAAAAGTAGTAATCGCAGTGTCTCCTGATGCCAGTGTTATAGTCTTTGATAATGACTTATCAAAGATTTCAGGAATCTGTGAGATAAGTTCTTCTTTTGTCATACCTGAAATATCCGTGTTGTTAAGATAAACACCGTTATAGACCTTGTTGTATGAAAGTTGTGCTATAACCGAACCTGAAAGCACAACAAAAAGAACAACCACACAAATTGCGATTGCAAGTATCGACTTGTTTTTTTTAGGCATTTTTGTTTCTGCCAAAGTGATCACCCCGTATAATTTACATATTTAAATACCAAACTCCGAAGTTAAGGTATCCTGCATATATGAGGAATAAAAGATAAGGAATAAGAAGTATCCCTGAAAGTTTATTTACCTTATAGAAGTTTGCTATGGTAAGTGCTACAAAGATAAATAACACCACAAGTAAAATAAATGCGGCCAGAAATGCTTTGAAATTAAAGAACACTATGGGCCAACTGAAATTTAAAAAAAGTTGAATAGCAAAAAGCAACAACCCTTCACTGTTATAATCGTTTTTCAAATAGAGGAGCAGAGAAATACCCATCAAGAGATAGAGAATACCCCATACCACAGAAAAAAGATTGTTGGGAAGTGAAAAGGGTGGTTTTGCCAAAACATCGTAAATGTAAACGTTGTTTCTTATCAAAAACCCAGATAAAGCTCCTACGATAAGCGGAATAACAACGATAAACAAAGATTTGAAAAAGTTTTTCATATAATATACCTCACATTAAAAAATATGGTATATTATATGGAAAAGCGCTAGAAATATACCAGACAATAAAAGGTGTGGATTGTCCACACCTTTTATGTTGATGTTTATCTGCTGCTTGTTCTGTTAGCACGGATTGCTTCGGCAGTTTTGATAAGTTCTTCTTCTAATGCACGAAGAACATCATCTGCGTACTGGTTAGCGCCAAGTCTGATTTCTCTTGAATTCTGCTGAGCACTGTCAACAATCTGATTTGCTTTAAGATATGCCTGCTGTGTGATGTCATGTTCATTCACCATGTTGGCAATCTTTTCTTCTGTTTCTTTAATCATAGCTTCAGCTCTTTTTTGTGCGTCGTTTATGATTCTCTGGCGTTCGTTGTTCACCCATTTAGCCTGGCTTAATTCTTCAGGGAGTTTGTTTCTCATTTCCTGAAGCATGTCCAGAAGTTCGTCCTTGTCGATGATGCCTCTGCCCCAGAAGGGAATAGTCATACAACCGTCAATTTTTTCTTCGATAGCGTCAATGATGTTTTCGATATCCATTGTACTACACTCCTTTTTCGATTTTATCTGTAATGTCCTTAATGATTTCATCCGGGATTAAACCGTCAGCGTTTCCGCCAAAACGGCAAATTTCTTTAACCACGCTTGAACTGATATATAAACAATTAAGATTGGTTACCATAAAAATAGTTTCGATGTCGGGGCTTAATTTTTTGTTGAGCAAAGCCATCTGAAACTCATATTCAAAATCGGAAATAGCGCGAAGACCACGGATGACGGTATCGGCGCCGGATGCTTTTACAAAGTCAACCAACAGACCTGAAAATGTCTGTACTTCACAATTGGGAATATCTTTTGTGCATTTTTTGATATATTCAATTCGTTCTTCTTCGGTAAACAAAGGAGACTTCTGTGTGTTTTTTAAAACCGCCACAATAACTTTGTCAAAAAGCTTGCAACTTCTTTTAATTATATCTAAATGACCACATGTTACTGGGTCGAAACTTCCGGGATAAACTGCAATTTTCAAGGTTTTCACCCTTTCAAAATGAGAATTTTCACTCTGCCGTATTTTTTATCTTTTACGATTTCGAATCCGCACAAATCGAACTCGGGTGTGATTTCAGAATCGTATTCCAAAAGAATAAAACCGTCATCGGATAAAGCAGAGCTTTCTTTTATTGCATTAAGTGATTTTTCGTATAAATCAGATTCATAAGGTGGATCGATAAAAATCACATCGAATTTTTTATCGGTGGACCTTACATATTCGATACTGTCTGTTTTTACAACAGTAGCCAAGGAATTAAGATGTGTAGCGTCGAGGTTGTTCTTTGTGACAGAAATAGAAGTTTCGTCGCAGTCAAGAAATACAGCCCTCTCAGCACCACGACTTAAGGCTTCGATTCCAAGAGCACCACTTCCTGAAAACATATCAAGAACAAAAGCTCCTGGGATGTCAAAAGCAATAATATTAAATATTGATTCTTTGACTCTGTCTAAAGTGGGACGGATGTCTTTTCCTTCTGCACAGAGAAGTTTTTTTCCTCTTGCACTGCCTGAAATAACTCGCAAAACCGTTCCTCCAATTAAGACATATTATCAATTATATTTTATAACAAATAAAAATAATGTCAAGTATATATTAAAAAAGTCAACTAAATGTAATGTTAGTGTCAAATAACCTTAATATTTTAGCGAAAATCTGTGCATTTTCGGCCATTTTAAGTTTTCTGTCAGAAAGTAGAAGTTCATTGGCAGCATCAGATGTTTCAGAGAGTAATTGAGTATCACAATAGATGTTTGCGATTTTAAAGGTCATAAGCCCGTGCTGGCGTGAACCAAAGAACTCACCGGGACCACGGAGTTTTAAATCTTCTTCAGCAATTTTAAAACCATCGCATGTCTTATTCATAATAGACATTCTTGGAGAGTCAACAGGGATATTTTCGCCGGGGAAGAGAATGCAGTAGGCTTTGTCGCTTCCGCGACCTACTCGTCCTCTTAACTGATGCAACTGCGAAAGACCAAAACGACCCGCGTTTTCTATAACCATAAGTGAAGCGTTAGGAACATTTACACCAACTTCAATAACGCTTGTAGCTACTAAAATTTTGATTTTGTTATCCTTGAATTTCTGCATTATTTCATCTTTTTCGGCAGGTTTCATTTTGCCGTGAATATATGCAACATTATCTTTTCCGAAGAGTTTTTTAATTTCTTCTGTATGAGTGAGAACATCCTTCAAACCAACGATTTCAGAAGGCTCAACTGCAGGACATACAATGTAGACTTGTCTGTCGGCGTCGATTTCCTTTTTTATAAAAGCATATATACGCTTGCGCATATTTTCTTCCAGAACATAGGTTTCAATAGGCTTTCTTCCGGGCGGCAGCTCATCTATTACCGAAATGTCAAGATCACCGTACATAATAAGCGCCAATGTTCTCGGAATGGGTGTTGCGGTCATAATCAAGGTGTGAGGGTTATTGCCTTTATTTTCTAGGGATCTTCTCTGTGCAACACCGAAACGGTGCTGTTCATCGGTTACTACAAGCCCTAAATTTCCAAGATAGGTTTTTTCACTGAAAAGGGCGTGGGTTCCGACGATTACTTTTACTTCGCCTGTCTCTATCTGTTCCTTTACAGTATTTCGTTCCTTTGCTGTCATCGAACCCGTAATAAGTGCCACGCCGATGTCAAAAGGTTTAAATAAAGCACATAAAGTTTCATGGTGCTGATTTGCCAGAATTTCAGTAGGTGCCATCATGGCAGATGTATAGCCTGAATTTGCACATATAAACATAGCCGCAGCAGAAACAAAAGTTTTACCGCAACCCACATCCCCCTGAACCAGTCTGCTCATAGGAGTGGTTTTCTGGATGTCTTTGCATATTTCATTGATTACTCTTTTTTGTGCTGAGGTCAAAGGATAGGGAAGAGAGTCTGCAAATTCTCTTACACAACTTATATTTTTCATGGGTTGTGCTATCATTTCACTTCTGTCTTCGCGTAAGTACCTTAATGCCGTCTGGAATATAAACAGTTCTTCAAAAGCAAGACGCCTTTTAGCGATTGATAAAGCCTCGTTATCTTTCGGAAAATGTATATTTCTGATAGCATAGGTAAGTGAACAGAGCTTGTACTTTTTGCGTATTGATTCAGGCAATGTTTCGGGCATTTCAGGAACATTGTTTATTGCGTCCGAAACTGCTGAAATTATGTTTTTTTGTGTAAGTCCTGATGATGCACTGTATATGGGAAAGATTTTTCCTATGAGAATATTTTTGTCTGTTTCTTCAAAGATGGGAGAAACCATCTGAAGTTTTTTAGAAAAACTTACTTTTCCAAAGAAAATATATTCACCTTTTACATTAAACATATTTTTTATGTATCGGTTGTTAAACCACACAATTTCCAGAAAGCCTGTGCCGTCAGAAATTTTTACAGAACATACATACATATTTTTTCTTACGTAGTTCTCTTTCAAATGAGAAACAGCACGTCCGCGGACACAGACTGTGTCACCGTCTTTGATTTCGGCGATTTTTTTGATTGTTGTACGGTCTTCGTATGTACGGGGGTAGAAGCTCAATAAGTCAGAAATGGTATAAACACCAAGCGTGCGGAAAGATTCCGCACGCTTATGTCCAATGCCGTTTAAAATTGTAATGTTCTGATTTAAAATACTTTCTGACATTAAAATCACACCTTATTCAACAGAGTAAATAAAGTCGTATAAAGGCTGACCGCCCATGTAAACAAATACATCAAGGTCAGGGTATAATTCTTCTAATTTTTCTGTGATTTCTTCCTGTTGTTCTTCTTTTGTTTCGCCGCCTAAGTAGATGCTGATAATTTCGCTGTCATCATCAACTGCTTTTTCTAAAAGTCCTTTTAACACTTCAAAAGAATCGTTGCCTACAACAGCAATTTTGCCTGCAGCGAGTCCCATAATTGTATTTTCAGGGTATTCTTTGTCCTCAAAAGTGAAGTGTCTTACTGAATATGTTACCGAACCTGTTTTCGTGTTTGCTACAGCTTCGTTCATGGCGTCGATATTATCTTCCAAAGATACAGACGGGTCAAATGCAAGACGAGCAGAAATACCTTCTGGAACAGAGCGTGTTTCTAAAACTACGATTGTTTTCTCGGTTAAATCCACAACCTGTTTTGCAGCCATAATAATATTTTTGTTATTAGGAAGAATAATAACTGTTTTTGCATTGATTCCTTCAACAGCAGAAAGAATATCATCTGTTGAT
>JAZOSI010000015.1:0-3386 GCA_045657065.1 Congzhengia sp.
GGAAAATTGAGTCTTCAGGATTTACAAAGTGAACATCACAGGTAGCTACGACGGGTTTATTCAGTTTATCGCCTAAAGCAACAATTTCACGGTTTACATCTTTTAAATCATCAAAAGACGAAACTGTATTTTCACGAACCATAAATTCGTTATTTCGTAATGGTTGAATTTCAAGATAATCGTAGAAGTTTGCTATTTCTTCTATCTCTTTTGTGGTTTTTCCAGATAAAACAGCATTGTAAAGTTCGCCAGCTTCACAGGCGCTTCCTATAATAAGTCCTTCTCTGTGAGCCTGCAGAATCTCTTTTGTTATTCTGGGTCTTCTGTAAAAATTATCAAGATGAGATGTGGATACAAGCTTATAAAGATTTTTGAGACCTGTCATATCTTTTACAAGAAGAATTATATGATAGAGATCTGTGTACTGCTTGATCGTTTCGTCGGCAAGTTCGTTATTTATCTCTGTAACATTGTTTATGCCTTTTCTCTGCAAGGAATCGCAGAATACTAAAAATATCTTAGCTGTAACTTCTGCATCATTGATCGCTCTGTGGTGTCCTTCAAAGTTAATACCAAGTGCTTTTGCTACACGGTCAAGCCTGTGACGCTTGATATTTGTAACAAGTTTACGGCTGAGTCCTAATGTATCAACATAACAAAAATCAAAATCAATGCTATATTTTTCCGCATATCTTTTCATAAAGCCTACATCAAAATTTGCATTATGAGCAACAAGAACCGCACCCTTTGCAAACTCAACAAAGCGCTTAATTACATTTTCTGCATTATCAGCCGCCGCCACCATTTCATTGGTGATTCGTGTAAGTTCGGTAATTTGAGCTGAAATCTGATTTTCAGGTTTTACGAATTCAGAAAACCTGTCGACTATTTTTCCGCCACTGACTCTCACGCCCGCAACTTCTATCAACTCGTTAAATCTGGCTTTCAGACCTGTGGTTTCTATGTCAAATACCACAAAATCTCCGGAAAGAGGCATTTCTTTTTCGTTATAGACGATTTTTGTATCGTGACCCATCAGATATCCTTCCATACCGTAGATGACTTTTATGCCGCTTTTTTCGCCTGCAGAAAAAGCATCGGGGTAAGCCTGAACAACACCATGGTCAGTTATGGCAATGGCTTTGTGACCCCAATTTGCCGCAGTTTTTATAAGTTCGTCTGTTTTTGCAACAGAGTCCATAGCAGACATAACTGTATGTGCATGAAGCTCTACTCTTTTTTCTTCCGAATTATCATTTCTTGATTTAACATCTAAAAGCTTTAAGCTATTTATCTTAATAGTTACTTCGTGTTCGTATTGATCGTATACAGTGTCACCTTTTACGGTTACTGCTTTTGCGCCTTTTAATGCACCGACAACATCTTTTATGTTATCAGGCTTTACAAAACATTTGCATGTAATTGAGGCAGTATCATCTGTAACAAACACAGAAAGAATGTGGTTTCCGTTTCTGGTTTCTCGTGTTTCGTGTCCGATGATTTTTCCTGAAACAACTACTTTGCCACTGTATTCTGTAATATCGCGAAGTTGTGTAACTTCACCTGAAAAATCTCTGCCTATTATGAGGTTTTTATCTTTTTCCTCTTCGTTTTCTTCTTTTGCGATAACCTCTTTTTTCTTTTCAGGTTCTTTCTCTTCTACAGCAACAGGAATATCAAGCACAAGTGATTTTTTTGTTTCTTCTATTTCTTCTAAAAGTTTATCTTCTTCCTTCTCTTTCAGTAAAAATTCTACATCAACATCAATCAAAAAGCTTTTCTTTACATAATTTTTAATAAGAGTATCTATGTTTTCTTTCTTGAGAGTTTCTTCGTTTCCAAATCTTATAGCAATTTTCAAGGTGTCATTTTCAAATTCAAGACTGCTTCCTACAAAAAATTTTGCCATGTCAGGTTTTATAAAACAAACATACTCACGCACATTATCGTAAAAAGCACTTTTATTTTCATTTGTTAAAGCAAAGCCTATGTATTTTACATTGAAGGAAATTTTTGAAACGCCATAGCGTTCACGGATTGCAGCTCTTAACTTGGCAAAAGGAAGCACACAAGGAAAAGCGTCAGACTCTACATCCACGCTCATAGACATATCTTCTTTTTTTACCTTACAAGCAGTTACGTTTACATCATATTGCGATGCAAACTCGCTACCCGCTAACTCCGCCAATAAATCAGACATTTTAAAACTCCTTAAAACATTTTATCAATTTCTTTAAACAATTCATCTACAATATTTTCTTCAGGTACTCGCCTTACCACTTTTCCGCCTTTGAATATAAGACCTTCACCGTTTGCGCCTGTAATGCCAATATCTGCATTTGACGCTTCACCAGGACCGTTTACAACGCATCCCATAACCGCAACTGTTATGTTTTTGTCAAGGTTTGCAAGTCTTTTTTCCACTTCCGCTGCAATTTTGATGAGATTTACAGAGCATCTTGAACAAGTGGGACAGGATATCAATTTCGGTGCACCATCTTTTAAATCAAGAGACTTTAAGATTTCCTTTGCCGCTCTGATTTCTTCCACAGGATTATCAGTAAGAGAAACTCTTATGGTATCGCCTATTCCATCTGCCAGAAGCGAACCTATACCAATGGCTGATTTGATTGTTCCTGAATATGCAGGACCTGCTTCTGTAACACCTAAATGCAAGGGATATTCGCATTTTTCGGCCATAAGTCTGTAAGCATCAATCATAGTTTTTACATCAGAAGCTTTCAATGAAACCACAATATCAGAAAAATCAAGCGCTTCTAAAATATCGATGTGTCTTGTTGCTTCATACACAAGACCTTCAGCACTGTATCTGCCGTATTTTTTTGCAATATCTAACGACACAGACCCAGTGTTGACGCCTATTCTTATGGGAATGTTGCGTTCTTTAGCTGCCATTACCACTTCTTTTACTTTCTTCTCGTTGCCTATATTGCCTGGGTTCAACCTAACTTTATCTATTCCGTTTTCTATTGAAGCAAGTGCCATTTTATAATCAAACTGAATGTCTGCAACTAAAGGCATATCTACTTCTTTTTTCAGAGCCTTTACAACATCAATACTTTTTTCATCAGTTACCGCAAGGCGCACAATGTCACAACCTGCATTTTTCAATGCAACTGTCTGCTTAATTGCGCTTTTTATGTCGCCATTTTTAGTATTGAGCATCGACTGTATTGATATGGGATTTTCTCCGCCTATACCGATTTTGCCTACTGTTACTGCATGGGTTAAATGTCGTTTTATCATCTTTACACCTCAATTCGATTTATAAGCAAAAATATAACAAATTATACTATACACTAGTATAACATATCACACATCTTTTTTCAACGATAAAAATAAGATATTGAACTATTTTTGTTTTT
>JAZOSI010000016.1:0-2084 GCA_045657065.1 Congzhengia sp.
CGGGCATCTACCCCGTCGCCGCTTCCGGCGTCCCCTGTGACATGAAATATATCGGCGTCAAGGGCGACGTCATTGCTGACCTTAACGAAGACCTGGCAGCAGAGCAAAAGGCTCGTGTTACCTACGATAATATCTTAAAAATGTGCGACGACCCAGATGTTACAAGAGTAATCAAGTTCTTACGCGAGCGTGAGGTTGTGCATTTCCAACGTTTCGGTGAATGCTTGAACCGTATTCAGGAAAATGTAGGTCAAAAACAAATTACAGGTTGCGGAATTAAAGATTGCTAAAGAGGCTATAGTAAAATGCACACACCACACAAGGCAAAATCAGAAGTTTTTATTGAAGGAATTCGCAGATTTGCGAATTCCTTCTTTTTTATTGCCTTGTGTTTTGAACAAACTTCACCTCTCGCTGTACTTATGTACAGCTTCGGGTAACCCTTTCGGTTCAGTTTGTCAAATCTGCACTATTTTTCGTCCAGCCCAAAAAATGCTGTAGTAAAATGAAATCATTTTACTACAGCATTTTTTATTTTCTCTGCAAATTCCAGCAATCTTTTTGTCTGTATGTCGCTGTTTTTATTCTTTATAAGAAATTCTTTTGCGGATTTCGCTTTTTCGATTCTTTCCTCGTCTGTTTCGGCAAAGACTTTGGAGAGCATTTCCGCTATTCCTTCTTCTGATGCATTTTCAATAGGGTAAACGTAATCAAAATACTCCTTAGGTATTCCTTCTAACCTTGTCATTGCAACAGGAGTACCCGAAAGCATATATTCAAAAGTTTTTGACGGGCACGAATACTTTGTGAACTCTTCTTCAGGTGAACGGGGATTTATAAGAAGGTCAGCTTCTTTCATTTTTCTGTAAGCCGTATCAGAGTCCACACAACCCATATATTTTACCTGCGGATAGGTTCTGGAAAGTTCTTCAATTTCTTCTGTGTATGCACCAGGACCGTAAATATGCAGTTCTACGTCAGGAATGTTTGCTTTTATAAATCCTTCTACCAACGCTCCTACGCCGTATTTTTTATGTACACCACCTGCGTAAAGGCAGATTTTTTTCTCGTTCTTCGATTTTGCTTCATCAGATATTTCTTCGGGAATATGAATTAAGCCCTCTATTACTATATACTTTTCTTTCGGTATATTGAGAGGTTCTGCCATAGGTTCAGCATATAGCACAAACCCGTCCACATGTTTTTGTTCTTGTGCAAGAGTTTTTTTGTTGTATTTCATAAGAACAGAGCGCAACAATGATTTTTCCGTGGACATAAAATCAGGAAGGTCTGGTACGATATTTATTATCGTAACATTCGGGTATTTTTTCTTTATTTTATGCGCCAGTTTAAGATAAGGTATTCGCATAGAATACACGATAACAATCGCATCATTAAAATCAACTTCTTTTTCCACTCGGGAAAACATTTTCGACAATGATTTTGTCTGTGAAAGGATACTTATATATTTGACATTAAGAAAAGGCGCATTCCATACGGTCGCACCTTTTTCTTCTTTATGATATGGCAATGTTATCTGTTTTGATACAGGAAAAGGCACAGTAACAAGCGCGCTTATAACATCAATGTCAGCATCACTCTTTGATAAAGCATCAAGATAATAGCCCTGTACACGGTTTGCTGCATACTGAACGTAAGTGTTTTCTTTTATTTGAGACAAGTACTCATCATCTGCATATGTTCCTATCCATATGATTTTTTTTGGCACTTCCTGTACACTCCTTTTATCAATTACACATGTTCGTTATTATATCAAAAGCCTTTTCTGCGCTGAAATTTTCCTCAAGATATGAAAGCTCTTCCTTTGCCATTGCCTTTATATCCGCATTGAGCGCTTCGGAGAGCTTCGCAGAAAAATCATTGACATCTCCGCTTTTACACCACCAGCCAAAACCACCGTCTACGATAACTTTTCCAATGTCGGTATTGGGGTCTGTACAGGCCAGCACGGGCACTCCTGCCTGCATATAGGAAAGCAGTCTTGATGGAAAATTCGGGATTGTAAAGCGATGGTCCAAAAATATCATACCTACATCGCATGCCGCAACTAAACGGTCAAAATC
>JAZOSI010000017.1:0-3202 GCA_045657065.1 Congzhengia sp.
AGTTGTTAGTAACAAGATGGACAAAACAATCGTTGTTGCTATCGAATATAAGGTTAAACACCCTCTTTATGGTAAGTTCATGAAGAAGACCTATAAACTTAAAGCCCATGACGAGAACAATATCTGCGGAATAGGCGATAAGGTGTTAGTAATGGAAACAAGAAAACTCTCAAAAGACAAGAGATGGAGACTTGTGGAAATTTTAGAAAAGGCACAGTAATTGAATTAAGAAACGGAGGTAACCAATTATGATTCAACAGCAGACACTTTTGAAGGTTGCGGATAACACCGGAGCAAAAGAGTTGATGTGTATCAGAGTATTGGGCGGTTCTAAGAGAAGATACGCGGCAATCGGCGATGTGGTTGTTGCTTCTGTTAAAAAGTCAACACCCGGCGGCGTTGTTAAAAAAGGCGACGTTGTAAAAGCAGTTATCGTAAGATCAGTTTCCGGCGTAAGACGTAATGACGGCACATACATCAAATTTGATGAAAATGCAGCTGTTATAATAAAGGAAGACAAAAACCCCAGAGGAACTCGTATTTTTGGACCCGTAGCTAGAGAGCTTAGAGAAAAAGAATACATGAAAATTCTTTCTTTGGCGCCTGAGGTACTCTAATTTAAATTAAAATTAAGGAGGAGCCCACAAAATGGCAAAAATGAATGTTAAATCCGGCGATGAAGTAGTAGTAATCGCAGGAAAAGATAAGGGTAAAAAAGGTAAAGTAATCGAAGTTTTGCCTGGTAAGGGTAAAGCAATCGTTGAAGGCGTAGCAGTAGCTACAATGCATAAAAAACCCCGCAGTCAGACACAGCCTGGCGGCATCATCAAGCAGGAAGCAGCAATCGACGCTTCAAACGTAATGGTAGTTTGTTCTAAATGCAAAAAAGCAACAAGAGTTGCTAGAAAAGTATTAGAAGACGGCTCATCAGTTCGTTACTGCAAGAAGTGTGGAGAAACCTTTAACGACTAATTTTGTAAAAGGAGGTAAACTAAGCAGATGGCTAGATTACAGGAAAAATACAGCAAGGAAGTTGCACCTGCTTTAATGGCTAAATACGGCTACAAAAGCACAATGCAGATTCCGAAGCTCGAAAAAATTGTAATAAATATCGGCTGCGGCGAAGCTAAAGATAACGCAAAAGCTTTAGACGGTGCAGTTAGCGATTTAGAAGCGATTACAGGTCAGAAAGCCGTAATCACAAAAGCAAGAAAATCTGTCGCTACTTTCAAAATCAGAGAAGGTATGTCAATCGGCTGCAAAGTTACACTTCGTGGCGCTAAGATGTACGAATTCTTAGACAGATTCTTCAACGTAGCTCTTCCGCGAGTAAGAGACTTCCGCGGAATCAACCCCGATTCATTTGACGGACGTGGTAACTACTGCGTAGGCGTTAAAGAACAGTTGATATTCCCTGAAATAGACTACGATAAAATTGATAAATTAAGAGGCATGGATATTATTATGGTTACAACAGCGAAAACAGATGAAGAAGCAAGAGAGCTTCTCTCATTGATGGGCGCTCCGTTCGCAACCAAATAATAAGGGCTTAGAGGAGGAAATATAATGGCTAAACTTGCAATGAAATTAAAACAGCAAAAAGCGCCTAAATTCAGCTCAAGACAGTACAACAGATGTAAAATCTGCGGACGCCCCCATGCGTATCTCAGAAAATACGGTATCTGCCGTATCTGTTTCCGTGAATTGGCTTACAAAGGTCAGATTCCCGGTGTGAAGAAGGCAAGCTGGTAAAATTTATCGAATTCGGAAGGAGGTTACAAAATGCATACAACCGATCCTATCGCAGATATGCTTACAAGAATCAGAAACGCTAATGCTGCAAAGCATATGTGCGTAGATGTTCCTGCATCCAATGTTAAAAAAGCAATCGCTGAAATCTTATTGGAAGAAGGATATATTAAAAATTATCAGATAATCGAGGACGGAAAACAGGATATCATCCGTATCGCTCTCAAGTACATCGGAAAAGAGAAAGCAATCTCTGGTATTAAGAGAGTATCAACACCCGGACTCAGAATATACAAGAGTAAAGAAGAGCTCCCCAAAGTATTAAAGGGACTCGGTATCGCTATTGTTTCAACATCCAAAGGCATTATGACTGACAAGAAAGCAAGAAAGGAAAATGTCGGCGGCGAAGTAATGGCATTCGTATGGTAATACGCTAAGACTAATATAGGAGGTGCACAAAGTGTCCAGAATAGGAAGAATGCCTATTGCGGTTCCTGCAGGCGTAACAGTAGAAGTTGCAGCCGGTAACGTTGTTACAGTAAAAGGACCTAAAGGCACACTTACAAAGGAATTACATCCTGATATGATTATCAAACAGGAAGGCGCAGAAATTACAGTTTCAAGACCTTCTGAAATAAAAATGCACAAGGCACTGCACGGCTTAACCAGAACACTCTTAAACAACATGGTTATTGGTGTTACAGAAGGTTACTCAAAGAAACTTGAAGTAAACGGTGTAGGTTACAGAGTACAGATGCAGGGTAAGAACCTTGTTATGAACCTTGGTTTTTCACACCAGGTAGAAATGGTGCCCGTTGACGGTATCACAATCGAAGCTCCCACAGCCAACGAAATCATTATCAGCGGTATTGATAAGCAGGTAGTTGGTGAATTCGCAGCTAAGGTTCGTGAAAAGAGACCGCCTGAACCCTACAAAGGTAAGGGTATCAAATACGCAACAGAGCGTATCAGAAGAAAAGAAGGTAAAACCGGCGGTAAGAAATAATAGGCCGGAAGTAATCTTTTTGGTGTTAGGAGCCATGGCAAAATCTATGGCTTCGTAAACAGTAAAAATCAAAAGGAGTGAATCGAATTGATTAACAAGCAGTCAAGTAATGTTGCAAGACTCAGACGTCACGCAAGAGTACGTAAAGCAATCAGCGGTACACCCGCTTGCCCCAGACTCTGCGTATTCAGAAGTCTTAAAAACATTTATGCTCAGATAATCGACGACGTAGCTGGTAACACACTCGTTTCTGCTTCATCTTTGGAACTCAAAGGCGAAGCTGGCGGCAACAAAGAAGCAGCTAAAAAAGTCGGCGAATTAGTAGCTAAAAAAGCTCTTGAAAAAGGTATTGAAAACGTAGTATTCGACAGAGGCGGATATATATACCACGGCCGTGTACAGGAACTTGCAGATGGTGCAAGAGAAGCCGGTCTTAAATTCTAAGAA